>DATIMX010000320.1:0-2000 GCA_035474935.1 Geodermatophilus sp.
GCGCTCGTCGACGCCGGGGTGGACGCCGTGAAGGTGGGCGTCGGCCCGGGTTCGATCTGCACCACCCGCGTGGTCGCCGGCGTCGGCGTCCCGCAGGTCACCGCGATCTACGAGGCGGCGCTGGCGGCCAAGCCGGCCGGCGTCCCGGTGATCGCCGACGGCGGGCTGCAGTACTCCGGCGACATCGCCAAGGCGCTGGTCGCCGGCGCCGACACGGTGATGATCGGCGGGCTGTTCGCCGGCGTCGAGGAGGCCCCGGGCGAGCTGGTCTTCGTCAACGGCAAGCAGTACAAGACCTACCGCGGCATGGGGTCGCTGAGCGCCATGCAGAAGCGCGGCAACCAGTCCTACAGCCGCGACCGCTACTTCGCCGACGACGTGCTCTCCGACGACAAGCTCGTCCCCGAGGGCATCGAGGGGCAGGTGCCCTACCGCGGTCCGCTGGCCGGCGTCGCGCACCAGCTCGTCGGCGGGCTGCGCGCCTCGATGGGCTACGCGGGCGCGCAGACCATCGCCGACCTGCAGGAGCGCGGTCAGCTGACCCGGATCACCTCGGCCGGCCTGGTGGAGAGCCACCCGCACGACATCCAGATGACCGTCGAAGCCCCGAACTACCGCGGTCGGTGAGCCACGTGTCCAACGAGGGTCCTCACGTGACCGAGCCCGTCCAGGCTCCGAACCACCGGAGGCGCTGACCGTGACCACGCGCGACACCGTCGAGATCGGCCTCAACCGCTTCGCCCGCCGGGGGTACGACCTCGACGAGGTCTCGATCGTCCCCTCCCGGCGCACCCGGGACACGGACGACGTCTCGACCGCCTGGCAGATCGACGCCTTCCGGTTCGACATCCCGCTGGTGACCAGCCCGTCGGACGCCGTCGTCAGCCCGGCCACGGCGATCGCCGTCGGCCAGGCCGGGGGCCTGGGCGTGCTGAACGCCGAGGGGCTGTGGACCCGCTACGACGACCCCGAGCCGGCCTACCGGCGGCTGCGGGACGCGGCCGACGACGGGCCGCCTCCGGTGGCCCTGCTGCAGGAGGTCTACGCCGAGCCGGTCGAGCCGGACCTGATCACCGCCCGGGTCAAGGAGATCCGCGAGTCCGGGGTGACGACGGCGGTGCGCGTCTCGCCGCAGCACACCCTCCAGCTCGCGCCGACGGTCCTGGCCGCCGGGGTGGACCTGCTGGTCATCCAGGGCACGATCGTCTCGGCCGAGCACGTCACCACCCAGGGCGACGCGCTCAACCTCAAGGAGTTCATCGCCGACCTCGACGTCCCGGTGATCGTGGGTGGCGCGGCGAATTACCAGACCGCGCTGCACCTGATGCGCACCGGCGCCGCCGGGGTGATCGTCGGCGTGGGCGCCGACACCTACTCGACCACCGACACCGTCATGGGCATCCGGGTGCCGCTGGCCAGTGCGATCGCCGACGCCGCGGCCGCCCGCCGCGACTACCTCGACGAGACCGGCGGCCGCTACGTGCACGTCATCGCCAACGGCCGGATCGAGACCAGTGGCGCCATCGCCCGCGCGCTGGCCTGCGGCGCGGACGCCGTCCAGCTCGGCGAGCCGCTGCGCGCCGCGGTTGAGGCCCCGGGCGGCGGCGTCTGGTGGGACTCCGTGGCCGCGCACCCCCGGCTGCCCCGCGGCGGGACGTCGACCCCGATCCCCCCTGCCGGCTCGCTGCACGACGTCCTGCTGGGGGACGCGCGCGCCGCCGACGGCCGCACCAACCTCTTCGGGGCGCTGCGCCGGACGATGGCGAAGACCGGGTACCGCGACCTGAAGGAGTTCCAGCGGGTCGACCTGGTCATCGGCGGTCAGGGCGAGGACTGATGGACTTCCCGACCGTCCTCGTCGTCGACTTCGGCGCGCAGTACGCGCAGCTCATCGCCCGGCGGATCCGCGAGGCCGGGGTCTACTCCGAGATCGTCCCCTCCGACGTCCCGGCCGAGGAGATCGTCGCGCGCAAGCCGGCGGCGATCGTCCTCTCCGGTGG
>DATIMX010000321.1:0-7624 GCA_035474935.1 Geodermatophilus sp.
GTGGGTCAGCACGACGGCGACCGGCTTGAGGCCGTCGTCGGCCAGCATCCGGGCCAGCGGCTCGACGGCGTCCATGCCGGGATCGACCACCACGCACTCCTGCCGGGGCCCCGGGGCGACGGCGTAGCAGTTGGTGCCGAACGCGCCGGCCGGGAACGAGCGGATGAGCACCCGTGCAGGTTACGCGGGCCCTCCGCGGCGCTCCGGGCCTCTCCGCCGCCAGGGAACGGCCAGGCTCGACACCTAGACTCAGGGCTTCGACCAGCGGGGTGCGGGCGCACCCGGACGTCCCCCCGCAGCCGTCCGTCTCGAGGAGTACCACCCGTGCCGAGCAACAAGCAGCGGCGCCAGGCCGCCCAGCGGCGGCTGCAGCGCCAACTCGAGCGCCGCGCCGAGCTGGCCAGGAAGCGTCGCCGAAACGTGCTGATCGGGGTCACCGCCGCCGCGGTGGTGCTCGTCGTCGGGGTCGTCCTGCTGCTCATCGGCACCGGTGGGGACGGCACCGATCCCGCCGCCGCGGAGCCCACCCCCAGCAGCCCGGCCGCCCCGACCCCCGGCGTGGTCGACGGCAGCGACGGCACCTGCGACTGGACGCCGACGCCCGCCGATCCCACGGCCAACCCGAACCTCCAGGCCGACACCGGCACCCCGCCGGCCGAGGTGACGCCGACCGGCACCACCGAGGTGGACATCACCACGAACGTCGGCCCGATCGGCCTGACCCTGGACAACGCCAACGCCCCCTGCGCGGTGGCGAGCATGGTGTACCTGGCCGGCCAGGGCTACTTCGACGACACGGTCTGCCACCGCGAGACCGACTCCGAGGGCCTGAAGGTCCTGCAGTGCGGTGACCCGAGCGGCACCGGCACCGGTGGCCCGGCCTACGAGTTCCCGACCCAGGTCGCCGGCGACGAGACCTACCCGCGTGGCACGGTGGCGATGGCCAACAGCGGCCAGGGCTTCGACGGCAGCCAGTTCTTCCTCGTCTACGGGGACAGCCAGCTGCCGCCGGACTACACGGTGCTCGGCACCATCGACGAGGCCGGGCTGGCCACCCTCGACGCCATCGCCGCCAACGGCAACGACGGCAGCAACGGGCCCGGCGACGGTGCGCCGACCCAGGAGGTCCGGATCCAGTCACTGACGGTCGCCGCGTGAGCCGGCGGCTGCGCG
Organism: Geodermatophilus sp.; assembly: GCA_035474935.1. Classification (GTDB taxonomy): domain Bacteria; phylum Actinomycetota; class Actinomycetes; order Mycobacteriales; family Geodermatophilaceae; genus Geodermatophilus. The sequence goes on from DATIMX010000321.1 coordinate 1,174, forward strand.
CGGTGGCCGGCCTCGCCGGCGTGCTGCTCACCCTGGCTGCCTGCGGCGGCTCCAGCAGCGAGGGCGAGCAGGCCGACGGCACCCCCGGCGCCGGGGACGGCGGTACAGCGGCGGCGGGCACGGTGACCTGCCAGTGGGGCGAGGGCTCCTCGGCCAACCCCTACCTGACCGAGGTGGCCCCGCCCGACGAGGTCGTCCCCGCGTCCGGCACCACCGACCTGCTGGTGCGGACCAACCTGGGCGAGCTGACCCTCACCCTCGACCGGGCGGCGACTCCCTGCGCGGCCGCCAGCCTGGTGCACCTGACCGAGCAGGGCTTCTTCGACGACACCCCGTGCCACCGCGAGGTCGACAGCGAGGGCCTGCGGGTGCTGCAGTGCGGCGACCCGACCGGCACCGGCGCCGGCGGGCCGACCTACACCTCGCCGACCGAGGTGACCGGTGCGGAGACCTATCCGCGCGGCACGGTCGCGATGGCCAACAGCGGCCAGGGCTTCGACGGCAGCCAGTTCTTCCTCGTGTGGGACGACAGCCAGCTGCCGCCGGCCTACACCGTCGTGGGCACCGTCGACGAGGCCGGTCTGGCGGTGCTCGACGAGGTGGCGGCCAACGGCAACGACGGCTCGCTGGACCCCAGCCCCGGCGGCGGCGCGCCCACCGTGCCGGTGACCATCGAGTCGGTCACCGTCGCCTGATGGGCCCGGCCGCGCCCGACCCCTACGCGGGCTTCCCGCCGGGCTTCTTCCAGCGCGCCGACGGCCGGGACGACGCCGTCTTCTACGGCCCACCCCGGCTGGTCACGCACATCGACGACGCCGCGATCGCCGCGGTGGCCGAGCTCTACGCCGAACTCGGCATCGACGGCTCCGCCCCCACCCCGCGGCGGGTGCTGGACCTCATGTCCTCGTGGGTGTCGCACTTCCGCACGCCCCCGGCGGACCTGGTGGTGCTCGGCATGAACGCCGAGGAGCTGGCGGCCAACCCGGCGGCCACGCAGCGGCTGGTGCACGACCTCAACGCCGACCCCCGGCTGCCGCTGCCCGACGCCGACGTCGACGCCGCCGTGTGCTGCGTGTCGATCGACTACCTGACCCGGCCGATCGAGGTCCTCACCGACGTCGGGCGCGTGCTGCGCCCGGGCGGGCCGCTGGCGGTCACCTTCTCCAACCGCTGCTTCCCCACCAAGGCCGTCCGGGGCTGGCTGGCCACCGACGACGACCAGCACGGCCGGGTGGTCGCCGAGCTGGTCCGCCGGACGGGCCGGTTCGACGAGCCGCGCGTCGAGCTCCGCACACCTCCGGGCGTCGGCGACCCGCTGTACGCGGTGACCGCCACCCGGCTGGGGGGCGGCTGACGGGCGTCAGTCCCGCGCCGCGCCGAGCCGGGCCAGCAGCTCCGCCCTGATCGCCGGGCGCGAACCGAACACCAGCAGGAACGCCGCCTCCCGCGCCGTCCGCTCGGCGACCGAGCCGGTGCGGACGGCGGAGCTGCCGGTGGCGGCCACCAGCGCCCCGGCCGCCCGGTGCGCGAACGCCGCCGCGGCGGCCCGCGCAGCCGGCAGCCCGGCCGGCCCGGCGGTGTCCAGCCCGGTGCGGACTGCGGCCAGCTCGTCGTCAAGCGGTGACGGGCCGATCAGCCGGGTGCAGCGCAGCGCCAGGCCGAGGGCCAGCGAGCCATTGAGCCGCAGCCCCGCGGCGTCCCCGGCGAGCAGGTCGGCCAGCGGCGCGGTGTGCACGAGCCGCCCGGCGGGAACGCGGTGCCCGGTGAGCCGCAGCTCGACGGTGCGGCTGGCGGCCACGGCGACCATCGGCTGCGGGGAGGCGGTCAGCGTCGGGCCGTCCCGCGCGTCGGCCAGCACGAACAGGACGTCGTCGCCGTCCCGCGCGGCCACGAGCACCAGGTCGACCAGCCCCCAGCCGGTGACCCACGGGACGGCGCCGTCGAGCACCAGCTCCGCGCCGTCGCGCCGGGCGCGGATCGCCGGTGGGCCCGGCCGCAGCGCCGCCTGCAGCGCGATGCCGGCGCGCCGCCGCCCGGCGCAGAGGTCGCCGAGGAAGGCGGCACGCAGCTCCGCCGGCCCGGCGGCCGCCAGCCGGGCGACCACCCCCAGGTGCTGCAGCCACACGAACGTCGTCGCCAGGTCGCCGGCGGCCAGCTCCTCGACGACCGCCGCCACCGTGGCCGGGTCGGCGTCCGCTCCCCCGGCGCCCACCGGCCCCGTCAGTCCGTGGAGACCGCCGTCGGCGAGCCGGTCGAGGTGCGTGCGGGGCACCGAACCGGCGGCCTCGACCGCGGCGGCCTCCGGAGCGAGCAGGTCGGCGGCGAGGCCGCGGGCCGCGGCCACGAGACGAGCCCCGTCCTCCCCACCCATCGCAGGCCCCTCGCAGGATCCCGCCGCGAGCTCGCGAGTGGCGGGGGGCAGGGGGTCCTCTGTCAAGCGGTGATGCGCTCCACGTCGAAGACGCCCTCCACGTTGCGCACCGTCTGCAGCACCGCGCCCAGGTGCGCCGGGTCGGCCAGCTCGAAGGTGAACCGGCTGACGGCGACGCGGTCGCGGCTGGTCTGCACCGACGCCGACAGGATGTTCACCCGCTCGTCGGCCAGCGCCTTGGTGACGTCGGAGAGCAGCCGGTGCCGGTCGAGCGCCTCGACCTGGATGGCCACCAGGAACACCGACCCGGGCTGCGAGGCCCACTCGACCTCGACCAGACGTTCGGGCTTGCGCTGGAGGTCGGCGGCGTTGGTGCAGTCGGTGCGGTGCACGCTCACCCCGCCGCCGCGGGTCACGAAGCCGAGGATGTCGTCACCGGGCACCGGGGTGCAGCACTTGGCGAGCTTGGCCCACACGTCGGTCATGCCGTGGACGACGATGCCCGGGTCGCCCCCGGAGGCCCGGCGGTGCACCGGGCGGCGCATCGGGATGGTCGTCTCGGCGATGTCCTCGACCGCGCCCTCGGTGCCGCCCAGCGCGGCGATGAGCTTCTCCACGATCGACGACGCGGAGATCTGGTGCTCGCCCACCGCGGCGTAGAGCGCGGTGACGTCGGCGTAGCGGAGGTCCTTGGCCAGGGTGCCCAGAGCGTCGCCGCCGAGCAGCCGCTGCAGCGGCAGACCCGCCTTGCGCATCGCCCGGGTCAAGGCCTCCTTGCCCGCCTCGACGGCGTCCTCGCGGCGCTCCTTGGTGAACCACTGCCGGATCTTGGTGCGGGCGCGGGAGGAGCCGACGAAGGCCAGCCAGTCCTGCGAGGGACCGGCGGTGGGCGACTTGGAGGTGAAGATCTCGACGACGTCGCCGTTGTTGAGCTTGCTGTCGAGGGAGACCAGCGCACCGTTGACCCGGGCGCCGATGCAGCGGTGGCCCACCTCGGTGTGCACCGCGTAGGCGAAGTCCACCGGGGTGGCGTTGCCCGGCAGGCTGACCACGTCGCCCTTGGGCGTGAAGACGAAGACCTCCTGCGGGCCGAGGTCGTAGCGCAGCGTCTCCAGGAACTCGCCGGGCTCCTGCGCCTCCCGCTGCCAGTCCAGCAGCTGGCGCAGCCACAGCATGTCGTCGGGCGACCCGGTCTTGCCGCCCCGGCCCTCGCCCGGCCCCGGGCGGCCGCCGGACTTCGCCTTCTCCTTGTACTTCCAGTGCGCGGCGATGCCGTACTCGGCGGTGCGGTGCATGTCGTGCGTGCGGATCTGCAGCTCGACCGGCTTGCCCTGCGGCCCGATGACCGTCGTGTGCAGCGACTGGTACATGTTGAACTTCGGCATCGCGACGAAGTCCTTGAACCGGCCGGGCACCGGCTGCCAGTGCGCGTGCATGATGCCCAGCGCCGCGTAGCAGTCGCGCACCGAGTCGACCAGGATCCGGATGCCCACCAGGTCCCAGATGTCGGTGAAGTCGCGCCCGCGGACGATCATCTTCTGGTAGATCGAGTAGTAGTGCTTGGGCCGGCCGGTGACGACGGCCTCGATGCCCGCGGCCTTGAGCTGGTCGGTGACGGCGGCGGTGACCTCGGCCAGGTAGGTGTCGCGGGACGGCGCGCGCTCGGCGACCAGCCGCACGATCTCGTCGTAGCGCTTCGGGTAGAGGGTCGCGAAGGCGAGGTCCTCGAGCTCCCACTTGATGGTGTTCATGCCCAGCCGGTGGGCCAGCGGGGCGAGGATCTCCAGCGTCTCCCGCGCCTTCCTCTCCTGCTTCTCCGGCGGGAGGAAGCGCAGCGTGCGCATGTTGTGCAGCCGGTCGGCGAGCTTGATGACCAGCACCCGGGGGTCGCGGGCCATCGCGACGATCATCTTGCGGATCGTCTCGGCTTGGGCGGCGTCGCCGAGCTTGACCCGGTCGATCTTGGTGACGCCGTCGACCAGGTGCGCGACCTCCGGGCCGAACGCCTCGGTGATCGACTCCACGGTCTGCCCGGTGTCCTCGACGGTGTCGTGCAGCAGGGCGGCCACCAGGGTCGTGGTGTCCATGCCCAGCCCGGCCAGGATCGTGGCCACGGCCAGCGGGTGGGTGATGTAGGGGTCGCCGCTCTTGCGCTTCTGCGTGGCGTGCGCGGCCTCGGCGACGTCGTAGGCCCGCTGCAGCAGCGCCAGGTCGGCCTTGGGGTGGCTCTGCCGGTGCAGCGCGGCCAGCGGCTCCAGCACCGGGCGGACCAGCCCGCTGCGCTGGCCGGCGACGATGCGGCGGGCCAGCCGGTCGCGGACCCGGCGCCGCGGTACGCCACCGTGGTTGTCCTGCTCACCGGGGGGTTCGGTGCCCACGTCGTCCGGACGGCGGACCGCCGGGCGGCTCGGCAGCGGCGGCCGGTCACCGGTGTCGGTCGTCCCGTTCCCGGCCGGGAGGGCCGGCGCCGCGTCGCCGGCCGGGAGGGCCGGTGACGCATCCCCTGCCGGCGGGGCCGGCGCGTCGGGCCGCGCGGCAGCCACGTTGGTGGCGGCGTCGGGGCCCATGGCGACTCCTGCTCAGAGGTCAGTCGGGTGACCCTCCCCATGCTAGACGGGGAGGGCCCGCTCGCGACCCCACCTGGGGAGTCGTCTGGGTCTCAGGTGGCCCAGAGGGCGTGCACGGCGTGCGGGGCCAGCCGCTGCCGGCCCCCCAGCTCGGCCAGCTCGATGACCACCGAGACCGCCACGACGACCCCGCCGAGCGCCTCGATCAGCTGGACGCTGGCGCCCAGGGTGCCGCCGGTGGCCAGGACGTCGTCGACCAGGAGCACCCGCTGCCCCGGCGTGATCGAGTCCGTGTGCACCTCGAGGGTCGCGGTGCCGTACTCGAGGGTGTAGTCCGCGGAGAGCCGCTCGCGCGGCAGCTTGCCGGCTTTGCGGACCGGCACGACGCCGACGCCGGCCTCCAGCGCCACCGCGGCGGCGAGCAGGAAGCCGCGCGCCTCGACGCCGACGACGACGTCGTAGCCGGGGTCGCCGGTGCCCGGCGTGGCCAGGGCGGCGGCACGCGGGTCCACGAGGGACGGCGCGGCCAGCCCCTCGACCATCCGGCGGAAGGCCGGCCCGTCGGCGAAGACCGGCGTCAGGTCGCGGAAGACGACCCCCGGCTGGGGGAAGTCCGGGATCTCGACGGCGTGCGAGGCGATCAGCTCGTCCAGCGGGGTGCTGTCCGCCGGGGCGCCGGCGCTCACCGGCGCTTCCGCCCGCCGGAGCGGCGGCCGGGCTGCTGGGGACGGACGCCGGGCCGCGGCGCGGCCGTCGCCCCGCTGCGGGCGGGCTGCCCCGTCCGCCCCGTGTCCGGGCGCACCGACTCGGGCGACTCGACCACCACGTCGGCCTGGGCCGGGCCCAGGTCCTCGTCGCGTTCGGCGAGGGCGACCCCGGACGCCCGCCGCGCGGTGCCAGCCGCACGGCGCGCGCTGGCCACCGGGCCGGCCGCGGTCGCGCGAGCGGTGCCCTGGCGGGCCTGGGAGGCACGACGGGCCAGCACCCGGCGGCGCAGCGCCTGCACCTCCGGCTCCCGCTCTTTGAGGTCGGCGACGATCGGCGTGGCCAGGAAGATGGACGAGTAGGCGCCCGCGGCCAGGCCGACGAACAGCACCAGCGCGAGGTCCTTGAGCGTCCCGACGCCGAGCAGCCCGGCGCCCACGAACAGCAGGCCGGCCACCGGCAGCAGCGCGATCACCGTGGTGTTGATCGATCGCATCAGCGTCTGGTTGACCGCCAGATTGGCCGCCTCGCCCCAGGTCATCCGCGCCGACCTGTCCAGGTCGCGCACGTTCTCGTCGACCTTGTCGAAGACCACGACGGTGTCGTAGAGCGAGAAGCCCAGGATGGTGAGGAAGCCGATCACCGTCGAGGGGGTGACCTCGAAGCCGACCAGCGAGTAGACGCCCGCCGTGACGACGATGTCGTGGATCAGCGCGGCGATCGCGCCGACCGCCATCTTCGGCTGGAACCGCACCGCCAGGAAGAGGATCACCGCGGCCAGGAAGACCACCAGCGCGATCAGGGCCTG
>DATIMX010000322.1:0-14032 GCA_035474935.1 Geodermatophilus sp.
CACCGCACCGGGCTGCCGGGGGAGGCGCTGGTCGCCGCCGTCCGCGGGGCCGCGCTGCCCACCGGCTCGGTGCACGCCTTCGTGCACGGCGAGGCCGGGTTCGTGCGCGAGCTGCGCCGCTACCTGCGGGTGGAGCGCGCGGTGCCGCGTGAGCAGCTCTCGGCGTCGGGCTACTGGCGCCTGGGCCGCACCGACGAGGGCTGGCGGGCCGAGAAGGCGGAGTGGAACGCCGCGGTGGAGGCCGACGAGCAGACGGTCGGCCAGGTCGCCTGAGCCCCCGCCCGCCGCCTGGTGATCAGGTGAGCTGATCGTCCGCGGTCCCGGCTCACCACCGGTGGTGAGCCAGGAGCCGCGACCGTGATCCCGGCTGATCACCGGAGCGGCCCGCCCGCGGGGTCCTTCCACGGTGGAGGGGCCGGCGGGTCCTCCTACAGGTCGTCGGTGGCGAAGGTGTCGCACTGCGCCGGGTCACCGGTCTCGTAGCCGGTGGTGAACCAGCGCTGCCGCTGCTCCGACGAGCCGTGCGTGAACGCGTCCTGGTCGACGGTGCCGCCGCCCAGGTTCTGCTGGATGAAGTCGTCGCCGATGCGGGCCGCGGCGTCCAGTGCCCGGTCGATGTCGTCCTGGGTGATCTCGGCGATGAGCGGCTGGCCGGACTCGTCGGGGACGGTCTCGGCGTGGTTGGCCCACGTCCCGGCGAAGCAGTCGGCCTGCAGCTCCAGCCGCACGGTGCCGCTGGCCGGGCCGGTCTCGCCCGGCGTCACCTGCTGGTTGATCCCCAGCAGGTTCTGCACGTGGTGGCCGTACTCGTGGGCGATCACGTAGGCGTTCACGAACAGCCCACCCTCCGCGCCGAACTGCTGCTGCAGCGTGTCGAAGAAGGACAGGTCGATGTAGACCAGCTGGTCGCCCGGGCAGTAGAAGGGCCCCGAGCCACTGGTCGCCCCGCCGCAGGAGGTCTGCACCGAGCCGTTGAAGAACACCGTGTCGGTGGGCCGGTAGTCCGGGCCGAGCGCGCCGGACCAGTAGTCCTGGATCGACTCGATGTCGGCCACGACCGCGCAGTCCAGCGACTCGTTGGCGTCGGCGCCGGTCCGGCACTGCTGCTCGAGCTGGGTGTTGTCCGCGGTCTGTCCCTCACCGAGGCCACCGAGCTGACCACCGAGCTGGCCCAGCGCCGCGCCGGTCCCGCCCCCACCGCCACCGCCGAGGACCTGGAACAGCACGAGCACGAGGACGCCGACCAGGCCCAGCCCACCACCGCCGACCGCGAGGCCGCGCCCGCCGCCGAAGCCGCCACCCCGGCGGTCCTGCACGCCCGACGGATCGAGGTCTGCTCCCTCGCTGTACCTCATGGCTGGGCACCCTCCCGGTCGTGTGGCACGCCGAGCCGGTGCCATCCGCAGCGGCGGTGCCCCCGGCGGGGTCGGGTCATGCGCGCTCGGCGGCCTCCCCGCCGACCGGCGTCCGGCTGGGCTGGTCGGCCGGCTCGTCGCGCAGGAACAGGTACCAGTAGGACGTCGAGACGAAGACCACCGCGCCGACCAGGTTGCCCGCGCCCGCCAGCAGCCAGTTCCGCAGCACGTCCGCCCAGCCGATGTCCGGGATGCCGGCCCACATCGCCGCCGGCAGGAAGAACATGTTGGCCACCACGTGGTCGAAGCCCATCGCGACGAACGCCATGATCGGCAGGAAGACGGCGAGCACCTTGCCCGAGACCGAGGTGGCCGCCAGGGACATCCACACCCCGAGGCAGACCAGCCAGTTGCAGCCGACGCCGCGCAGGAACACCTGCCACGAGGACTCGTGGAGCGCCTTGGCCTCGGCGATCGAGGCCAGCCGGTCGTGCGTGAGGGCTGCGCTGCCCGAGGCGCCCGGCGACCCGATGACCCCGGTCTGGACGGCGAGGAAGTAGGCCACGAACATCGCGCCGAGCAGGTTGCCGACCAGCACCAGCGTGAGGTTCTTGCCGACGTCGCCCAGGCTCAGTCGTCCGTGCATCGCGCCCAGCGGGACCAGCATCATGTTGCCGGTGGCCAGGTCCGAGCCGGCGATGAGCACGAGGATCAGGCCGAGCGTGAAGGCCGCGCCCATGAAGAGCGTGGGCAGCGTGCCCCACGTGGCCGGGTCCAGGCCCGAGGAGACGGTGATGGCCACCAGCGCGCCGAAGGCGATGTAGGCACCACCGAGGAAGGCGCTCACGAGCACGCGGTCCCAGGTGCGGTGGATCTTCTTCGCCCCGGTCTCACTGGCGACCTGGGCCATCTCGGGGGGTTGGCGGTCGGACATCAGCGCCTCCGCGCGGGAACGGACCTCAGGGGCCGAACCGTACGACCCCGGCCCGGATCCGGCACCCGGATGCGGGCCGGGGCACCGGCCGACCTGGACGATCTAGGGTCGGCCGACACACCTGTCGACACCGGGAGAGCACATGGCGGTCTCCAACCGCGTCCGCAGCGCACTGACGACGACGGTGCTGGCGACCGCGGCCACCGGCTTCCTCGCCGCCTGCGGCGCGGACGAGGAGGAGCAGGAGCAGGTCGCCTACTGCACCGACGAGGACGGCCGGGTCGTCGACGACGACTACTGCGACGACGGCTACCGCGGCCCGGGGGCCGGCCTCTTCTTCCTCTACCTGGGCGGCTTCCGCCCGGGCCTCCCGGTCGGCACGGTGCTGCCCCGGGGCGGGACCCGCATCAGCCCGACCGACACCGCGGCCCGCCAGCGAGCCGGGCTGCCCTCGACCGGCAAGGTCTCGGCGGGCACGCGGGTCACCGGCGGCATCGGCTCGGGGGTGGGCGGCCGCTCGGGGACCGGCTCCGGCGTCGGCGCGGGCAGCTGAGCGCTCGGCTCCTCCGTCGAGATCACGCGATCTCGCACGTTCCGAGCCGCCACAGCGCCGAGATCACGTGATCTCGACACGGGAACGACCGCGGAGGAGGGGAGCCAGATCGTGAGGCGCGTCGAGGCGGGGGTGGTGCGCCCCGGCTGGGAGGCCGAGATCGAGGCCCAGGGGCTGGTGTACAACCGCACCGAGCTGCCCGGCGGCGAGGTGCGCAGCTACTGGCGCGAGGGGCCGTTCTACGAATTCACCATGGCGGAGGTCCAGCGGCTCGAGGGCTGGGTCGCCCAGCTGTTCGAGATGTGCGTGGCCGCCGGCGACCACGTGGTCGAGCACGACCTGTTCGACCGGATGGGCATCCCGCCGATCGCCCGCCCGGAGATCCGGCGCACCTGGGAGGCCGAGCCGCCGAGCGTCTACGGCCGCTTCGACCTGCGCTACGACGGGCAGGGCCCGCCCAAGCTGCTGGAGTTCAACGCCGACACCCCGACCGGCCTGGTCGAGTCCGCCGTCACCCAGTGGAACTGGCACCTGTTCACCGGGCAGGGCGCCGACCAGTGGAACGCCCTGCACGACAAGCTCGTCGCCGCCTGGCAGCGCAACCTGCTGCGCTGGGAGCGGCGCACCGGCGTCCGCCCCCGGGTGCACCTGGCCTGGACCTCGGAGGAGCGCTCCGGCGAGGACCGGATGACCGTCGCCTACCTGATGGACACCGTCGTCCAGGCCGGCTACGAGGCGATCGAGCTCGTCGTCGAGGACATCGCCCTCGACGACGGGGACGGCCGGTTCTACGACCAGCAGGGCCGCCACCTCGACGTCGTCTTCAAGCTCTACCCCTGGGAGTGGCTGATCGAGGACGAGTTCGGCCCCGCCGTCCTCGCCGATGCCGCCCGCCCCGGCGGCACCACCTGGGTGGAGCCGGCCTACAAGATGCTGTGGAGCACCAAGGCGCTGCTGCCCGTGCTCTGGCAGCTGTTCGGCAGCGACCCGGCGCTGTCCCCGCTGCTGTTGCCGGCCTACTTCGCCGACGAGGTGCCGTCGTCGTGGCGGACGTACGTGCGCAAGCCGCTGTGGGGTCGGGAGGGCGCCAACGTGCAGATCGTCCGCGACGGGCAGGTGACCGTGGAGCTGCCCGGCCGGTACGGCACCGAGGGCTGGGTCGTGCAGGAGTTCGCGCCGCTGCCGGACTTCACCGGGGTCGACGGTCCCCACCACCCGGTGCTCGGCGCCTGGGTGGTCGACGGCGAGCCGGCCGGGCTCGGCATCCGCGAGAGCGACGGGCTGGTCACCGACAACCTGAGCTTCTTCGTGCCGCACACCATCGACTTCACCGCTCCGCAGGCCGGACGCCGGTAGCCGACCTACGGTCGGGGCATGCCGTTGGAGGGTGAGTACGAACCGAGTCCCGAGGCCTGGGTGCGCGAGCAGGTCGAGCGTTACGAGGCCACCGGGGGCCGGGAGGCCAACACGCTGCGCGACACCGGGATCCCGATCGCGGTCTTCTGGACCCGCGGTGCGAGGACCGGGAAGGTGCGCAAGAACGGCCTGATGCGGGTCGAGCACGAGGGCGCCTACGCGATGGTCGGCTCGCAGGGCGGCGCGCCGAAGGACCCGGCGTGGGTGGCCAACCTGCGCGCCCACCCCGACCAGGTCACCGTGCAGGACGGGCCCGAGCCGTGGGACGGCGTCGCCCGCGAGGTGACCGGGGAGGAGAAGCGGCACTGGTGGGAGCGGGCCGTCGCGGTCTACCCCGAGTACGAGCGGTACCAGCAGCGCACCGACCGCGAGATCCCGGTGTTCGTCGTCGAGCGGGCCGACCCGGCCAATCCGGCATAGGTGAGGCTGCCCTAAGTTCTCTCGTGTCGCCGGAGGTGCCGGCGGCACGAGGAGGACGACGGTGCGGACGAGGTGGGCGACCCTGACGGTGGCGTCGGGACTGGTGCTGGCCGGCTGCGGCTCGGCGGACGACGGGACGACGGCATCGGCGCCGTCCACCGCGGCCGACGAGGTCCGCACGGTCGAGCACGCGATGGGCACCGCGGAGGTCACCGGCACCCCCGAGCGCGTCGTCGTCCTCGACACCGGTGAGCTCGACGCGGTGCTGGCGCTGGGCGTCACCCCGGTCGGTGCCGTGCGCACCGGGGTCAGCGACGAGCTGCCGGCCTACATCGAGGACGCCGGGGTCGACCCGGCCGCGATCGCGAACGTCGGCACGATCGCCGGGCCGGCCCTCGAGCAGATCGCCGCGCTGGAGCCCGACCTCATCCTGTCCAACGCCGTCCGGCACGCCGACATCCACGACCAGCTCTCCGCGATCGCCCCGACCGTCTTCGCGGAGGCGATCGGGGAGACGTGGGAGGACAACCTGCGGCTGGCGGGGGAAGCGCTGAACCGCTCGGACGAGGCCGAGGAGCTGCTCGCCGCGTACGAGGAGCGCGCCGCCGAGGTGGGCGCGCTCTACGGCGACCCGGCGGCGACCGAGGTGAGCATGGTGCGCTTCCTCGACGGCTCGGCGGTCCGGCTCTACGGGGAGGGCTCGTTCATCGGCGACGTCCTCGGCGACGTGGGCTTCGCGCGGCCGCAGCTGCAGCGCACGGCCGAGACCTTCGTCGAGGTGAGCCCCGAGCAGATCGGCCAGGCCGACGGCGACCTGGTCCTCTACGCCGCCTACGGCGGGGAGGGTCAGGCCGCCGCGGGGGAGATCACCTCCGGCGGGCTGTGGCAGGGGCTGTCCGCGGTGCAGCAGGGCCGCGCGTTCGAGGTCGGCGACGACCGCTGGTTCCTGGCGATCGGCCCGCTCGGGGCCGGTCTGGTGCTCGACGACCTGGAGCGGTTCGCGCACCAGCTGGAGAGCTGAGCCCGGTCAGCCGGCGAGCTGCGGATCCCGGTGGTCGACGACGTCCTCCACGCTGGCGTGCGGCTTCGGCATGAGCAGCAGGGCGACCATGGAGACCACCGCGCAGCCGACGATGTACCAGGAGATCCCGGTCGACGACCCCGTGCGGGCGAAGATGGCCGTGGCGATCAGCGGCGCCGGGCCGCCGGCGATGACCGACGCGAGCTGGTAGCCCAGCCCGGCGCCGCTGTAGCGGACCCCGGTGCCGAAGGTCTCCGAGATCAGCGCCGCCTGCGGGCCGTACATCACGTCGTGGAAGGCGAGCGACAGCACGATGGCCAGCAGTACCAGCCCGGTCTGCCGCGTGTTGAGCAGCCCGTAGTACGGGAAGGCGTAGAGCCCCACCGCGACGATGCCGATGCCGTAGACGAGCCGCCGCCCGAACAGGTCGGAGAGGTGGCCGAACAGCGGCACGGTGACGAGCCCGAGCGCCGCGGCGACCAGGGTGGAGTTGAGCAGCGTCTCGCGCTCGATGCCCAGCGCCGCGGTGCCGTAGCTCAGCACGAACGTGATGAACAGGTAGAACGGCGCCTGCTCGGCCATCCGGACGAAGGCCGAGGTGGCGATGGCCCGCGGCTGGGTCCTGATCACCTCCCACACCGGCTGCTTCACCACGGCCTGCTGCTCGCGGACCCGCGCGAAGTGCGGCGTCTCCAGGACCGACAGCCGGACGTAGAGACCGATCGCGATGAGCACGACGCTGGCGAGGAAGGGCAGGCGCCAGCCCCAGGACGTGAAGAAGTCCTCGCCCCCGATGCCCGAGACGAGCCGGACCGCGCCGGTGGAGAGCAGCAGGCCGATGGGGACGCCGAGCTGGGGCAGGCTGGCCATGAACCCGTGCCGCCGCCGCTGGCCCCACTCCATCGACATCAGCACCGAGCCGCCCCACTCGCCGCCGACCCCGATGCCCTGCACGACCCGGAGCAGCGTGAGCAGGATCGGCGCCGCGACGCCGATGCTGGCGTAGCCCGGGAGCACCCCCATGAGCGCCGTCGCGACGCCCATGAGGGTCAGTGTCGCGATCAGGGCGCCCTTGCGGCCGAGCCGGTCGCCGTAGTGGCCGAAGACCGCCGCGCCGATCGGCCGGGCGACGAACCCGACGAACTGGGTGGAGAACGCCAGCAGCGTGCCGGCGAGGACGGACTCCCCGGGGAAGAACACCGCCGGGAAGACCAGTGCCGCCGCGGTGCCGTAGAGGAAGAAGTCGTACCACTCGATCGTCGTCCCGATCGTGCTGGCCACGGCGGCGCGGCGCCGCTGCGACCGCGTCGTCATGCCCTTGCGGTGCTGGCGCAGCCGGACCTCGGCCGGGTCCCCGCGGGGGTTCGCGTCCGTCACCGGAGAACTCCTCTCGACCTGCCCCGGTGGGCATCCCCGCTGGGGCGCGAGAACACGGTCGACCTCGGTGCGGCGCCCGTCAAAGGGGTGCGGCGCGCGAGTTCGGCGAGCGGTCCGGCCGGGTGCGGCCCGGTCAGCCGGGCAGCCGCCGCGCCAGCGACGCCGCCAGGTCGTCGTCCCCCCGGGCCCGGGCGCCCAACAGCCCCCAGCCGAGGTCGGCGACCGCCCGGGCGCGGGTCGTCCAGGCCGTCGCGGCCGGGCCGGGGAACAATTCGGCGCGGGCGGCGGTGGCCACCTCGCGCTGCTGCACCAGCGCCTCGCGCAGCCGGTCGTCGGCGGGGCCGCCCGGCGCGGCCGCGACCGCGGCGCGGGCGGCCTGGGTGGTGGCGCGGACGGCGCCGGGCAGCCGCCGGCTGGCCGCGCGGGGCAGCAGCGCGAGCCCGACGACGAGGGCGAGGACGACGCCGACCCCGGTCTCGGCCAGCCGCTCGACCACCAGGGCGGCGCCGGAGCGGCCGGGTGCGCCGATGTGCACGAGCAGCAGCACCAGCGGCGTGATGCAGGTGACCGCCAGCACGTACTGGTGGGCGATGAGCAGCTCGACGGCCAACTGCAGCGCCGCGACGAGCAGCACCTCCACCACCACCGGGAGGTCCGCCCACACCAGCGCGCCGGCGACCAGCACGCCCAGCGCGGTGCCGACCGCCCGCTGCAGCGCCCGCACCCGGGTCGCCCGCGCATCGGTGCCCAGCTGGACGCTCACCGCGGTGCTCGCCGCCCAGTAGGGGCTCGACAGGCCCAGCGCCGCGGCGGAGAGGCCGGCCGCCGCGGTCCCGGTGCCGGTCCGCAGCGCGGTCGCGATCCTGGGGGCGTGCCACCAGCGGGTCTCTGGGGTGCCGGTGACCGGCGGTAGGGCGACGTCGGGTCCGACGACCGGCAGCGCCCGCAGGAACCGCTGCTCGACGCCGTCCAGGCGGTCCCGCAGGGTGCCGTCGCCCCGCCGGCTGCCGGTGCGGACGGCGACGTCGGCCACCCGGACCGCGTGCGCGACCGCGCCGGGCAGCGGCGCCCCCGTCCCGCCGCGCTCGGCGGCGGTGACCGCGGCGTCGGCAGCGTCCAGCGCCCGCCGCTCGGGGCCGGTCGGGTCCCACAGCCACGGCAGCAGACAGCCCGCCCAGGCCAGCGTCGCCCCGGCCGCGGCGGCCAGCGCGTGCGCGGCCAGGTCGGCCGGGCCGGTGCCCAGCGCGCTCGATCCCCCGGCGACCAGCACGAGGCCCAGCGGGCCGGGCGGGCCGATGCGCCAGTGCACCGTCGCCGCGGCGGCCGCGGCGGCCAGCGCGCCGCACAGCAGCGCGAGGACGACCGGGTGCCCGCCGGCCAGCGCCCCGAGCGTGCCCGCCACGGTCAGCGCGACGCCGACGCCCGCGACGACGACGGCCCGGCGCCGGTACGGCAGCGCGTGCCCGTAGACGGAGGTGAAGGCGGCCAGCGCCGCCGCCGAGCCGAGGTCGGCCCGGCCCAGCGCGACGCCGCAGGCCAGCGGCAGTGCCGTGCACACCGCCGCGGTGACCCCGCGCCGGCCGCCGGTCCGCCACAGCGCCGAGAGCGCGGGCAGCGGCGGGCCGAGCAGCGGGGTCGACCGGGGAGCAGCGGACACGACCCCATCCTGTCCGCTGGCGGGGGCGTGGCTCCGCGGGCCTGGACGCTGCGGGTCGTCGGCGAGGAGCATGCCCGACACGACCACCGACCGGCTGTTGCGCGCCGCCCTGGTCCTCAAGGGACTCGACGGCGGGGTCGAGCTGCTCGCCGGCGTCGCTCTCGCGCTGGTGGGCCCCCGGGAACTCGGGGAGCTGACCCGTCGGGTGGTCGCGCACCACCTGCTGGGCAGCCCGCGCGGCGCCCTGGCCGAGCGGTTCACGGCGGGGGAGGCCGCGCTGGGCGGGAGCGACCGCACCTTCGCCGTCGCCTACCTGACCCTCCACGGCCTGGTGAAGCTGGGCCTGGTCGTGGCGCTGCTGCGCGAGCTGCGGCCCGCCTACCCGGTGGCGATCGGCGTCCTCGTGGTCTTCGTCGGCTACGAGGCGTACCGGGCGGCACGGACCGGGTCGTCGGCGCTCTGGGCCGCCGCGGCGCTCGACCTCGCGATCACCGTGCTCGTGGTGCGCGAGTACCGACGCCTCACGGCAGGGCGGCCGCCGCCGCGGGGATCGCCGCGGCGACCTCGTCGGGGAACGTCGTGAACGGCGTCGCGACGACCGTCCGTCCCGCCCCGCGGCCCTGCCACGCCCAGGTGCCCAGCACCCGGCCCCGGTGGACGACGGTCGGCCGGAAGACGCCGTTGCCGCCGGGCACGATCCGGTCGGCGAACTCGGGCGGGACGGCGCAGCTGCGGTCGGCGTAGCCGAGGACGAACTCGTCGAAGCCGGGCAGCAGGAACAGCCCGGCGGCCTCCGCCCGGTGGGTGGCCAGCAGGTCGGCGGTCTCCGGCGCCAGCAGGTGCTCGCGGCCGTCGACCTGCACGGTCGCCAGCCGGTCGCGGACCGCCGCCACCCCGGCGCGGACGTCGGTCACGGTCAGCCCGGCCCAGCGGGCGAGGTCGGCGACCGTGGCCGGGCCGTGACCGCGGAAGTAGCGCAGCGCGAGCTCGGCCAGGGCGGCGTCCCGGTCCAGCCGCCGCGGTGCGGTCACCCACTCGTCGAGCAGAACGAAGGCCTGCTCGCCGCCCGCCGTCGGCCCGAGGCAGAGGGTGCCGGTCTGCGCCAGGTACCAGAGCAGGTGGTAGCCGCGCTGCCCGGTGACGTCGACGGCGCCGTCGGCCAGGACGGCGAGCAGCTCCTTGCGCCCGCAGCGGCGGCCGCCGCGCAGTGCCGCGGTGACCACCTCGCGGGCCCGGTCGGTGTCGGTCTCGGTGAGGCCCAGCACGGCTCGCCGTTTGGCCGCTCCCGCCAGCACCCGCGGACCGCACAGCTCCAGCAGCCAGTGCAGGTCCTCGGCCGGGACCAGGTGCAGGGTGCTGCGCATCGGCCAGGAGCGGACCACCTCGCCGGCGTCCAGCGCCGCCTCCACGCCGGGCCGCGTGCGCGCCGCCGTCCGCAGGGCCACCGAGGTCAGCGCGCCGGGCAGGTCCTGCCCCTGCACGCAGGTGAGCAGCCGGACCGCCTCGGTCGCCGTGGCCGGGGGCGGCCCGGCGACCCGCTGCGCCACCAACCGGAGCAGCGCCAGGTCGCGCGCGGAGGTCATGCCGGGAGCCTTGCAGGGCGGTACGACATCCAGCGGTCATCCGCTGCGGGGCGCGCCGTCATGGGCGTGGCTGCCTGCCGTCCGGAACTCACTCGCCTGGTCCACCCCGGCGCCAGCGAAACGGTACAGATCCGGCTGTCGGCCGGGGGTGGGTGCGGCCTCGGAGTGGGTACGGCGCGCCGCGACCCGAACCCGGACGAGGACGATCCATGCCCCATCCCCTGCAGCACCCCGACCACGCACTCACTGGGACGGTGTCCGCGTGAGCCGGCTCTCCGGACGCCGCGTCGTCGTCACAGGAGGCGCGCGGGACATCGGCGCCGCGATCGTCCGCGGCTTCGTCGCCGAGGGCGCCACCGTGGCCGTGCTGGACCCGCGCGTCCAGGAGGCGACGCGGCTCGCCGACGAGGTCGGCGGGCGCGCCTACCGGGTCGACCTGTCCGACGTCACCGACACGAGGGAGGCGATCGAGAAGGCGATCGCCGGGCTCGGCGGGATCGACGTCCTGGTGAACTACGCCCGTGTGCAGCGCTTCGCACCGCTGCTCGAGATGGACCCGGCGGAGCTGGGCGAACCCTTCGCCATGCCCACCCAGTCGATGCTCGTCGCCATCCAGGCCGCGGCCCGCGCCATGATCGCTTTCCGGGCACCCGGCGATGACTGCCCCGGCAAGGTGATCAACGTGGCCAGCGCCGGGGGCACCGCTGCAGGTGGGCAGGCGCACTACGCGGCCTCCAAGGCGGCGGTGATGGCGCTCACCCGGGCCGCTGCGCACGAGCTGGGCCCTCACGGCATCACCGTCAACTGCCTGTGCCCGGGCTACTTGGTCCAGAGCGACCCGGGTGCACACAGCCGTCCCGAGGTCGCGACCTGGTCGGCGCTCTCACCACTGGGCCGGCTCGGCGAGCCGAGCGACGTCGCCCGCGCCGCGATGTTCCTGGCCTCAAGCGATGCGGACTACCTGACCGGTGACGCGCTGAACATCGCCGGTGGCATGGTCCTGCACTGACACACTCCGCGCGTGCAGGCAGCGGACTGGGACGCGCGCTACGCCGAGCAGCAGCAGTGGTCGGCCGAGCCCAACGCGCTGGTGGCCGAGTTGCTGGAGGGCCTGCCGCCGGGCGCGGCGGTCGACCTGGCGGCGGGGGAGGGACGGCACGCGCTGTGGCTGGCCGGGCTCGGCTGGCGGGTGACGGCGGTCGACTTCTCCGCCACCGGGCTGGCCCGGGGTCGCGGCCGGCCCGGTGCCGACCGCGTCACCTGGGTGACCGCCGACGTGCTCGAGTGGGACGCGCCGCCCGGGTCCCTCGACCTCGTGCTCGTCGCCTACCTGCACCTGCCGGAGGCGGAGACCACCGCCCTGCTGCGCCGCGCGGTCGGCTGGCTGCGCCCTGGCGGGCGGCTGCTCGTCCTCGGCCACGACGCCGACAACGTCGTCCACGGCGTCGGCGGACCGCAGGACCCGGCGATCCTGCACAGCGTCCGGCGGCTGGCGCCGGTGGCCGAGCTGCTCGACGTCGACCGGCTGGAGCAGGTGCGCCGGCAGACACCGGCGGGCACCGCGCTCGACACCCTGCTGCTGGGCCGCCGCGGCGGGTGAAGGACCCCCTGCAGGGCCGCAGGTAGCGTACGGCCCGTGATGGGGATGGGCGGGGCCGGCGGCCCGGACGCGCAGCGGCGCCGGCGGCTCGTCGCCGCCCTCGTGGTGCTCGCGATGCTGCTCACCGCCGTGGCCACGGTGCTGTCGATCGCGCTGGGCTGAGCTGGAGGCCCCCCTCCTCCCCGCCCCTCGCGAGCTCGGGGCGGTGCCCTGGAGGGGGGCCGGGCGATGGCGAGCTGCGCCGGGTCGGTCTACCTGGCCGAGTCCCGCGCCGACCGGCTGGGCCGGGTCTCCTGCGGGAAGAGCTGCATCCGCTTAGCCTCGCTCGACCGGGTCGACCGCGACGAGCTGACCGCGCTGCTGCAGGACGCCGTCGCCGCGACGGAGGCCGGCGCCGACGCCTACTCCTCGGGCTGATCAGCCCGCCGCCGGGCCGGGGGACCGGCGAGTGCCGCGCCGGTGAGGTGCGTGGCGAACCAGTCGCGGGCGAGCTCGGCGGCCGCGCGCAGCGTGCCCGGCTCCTCGAACAGGTGCGAGGCGCCGGGGACGACGGCCAGCCGGTTGGTGCACCGCAGCCGGGCCTGCGCCTGCCGGTTGAGCTCGAGCACCTGCTGGTCGTGGCCACCCACGACGAGCAGCGTCGGCGCCCGCACCTCGGCCAGCGCCGGGCCGGCCAGGTCGGGGCGCCCGCCGCGGCTGACCACCGCCCGCACGGCGTCGTCCCGCGCCGCCGCCACCAGGGCCGCCGCCGCGCCGGTGCTCGCGCCGAAGTACCCCAGCGGCAGGCCGGCGCAGGACGGCTCGGCCGTCGCCCAGCGGGCCACCGCGGCCAGCCGACCGGCCAGCAGCTCGACGTCGAAGACCGGGCCGCGGGCGGACTCCTCGGCCGGGGTGAGCAGGTCGACCAGCAGCGTGGCCATCCCCGCGCAGCGCAGCACCTCGGCGACGGCGCGGTTGCGGGGGCTGTGCCGGCTGCTGCCGGTGCCGTGGGCGAAGACGACCAGCCCACCGGCGTGCTCCGGGACGGTCAGGTGCCCGGGCAGTCCGCCGGGGCCGGCGTCGGCGACCACGTCCTCGTCCCGCGGGGTGGGGACCCCCGCCGCGGGTGCCGGGGCCGGACGGCGCAACAGCGCGAGGACCTCCTCCTCGTCGGTCGCCCGGAAGTCGGCGTAGGCCTGCCCGACCGCGGTGAAGTGCTGGGGGCTCTCCAGGCACACCACCTCGTCCACGGTCGGCGCGATCTCGGCCAGGGCGCGCGGCGAGCCGACCGGGACGGCCAGCACCACGCGCGCCGCGCCGTGCGCCCGGACCACCGCGCAGGCGGCCCGGGCGGTGGCGCCGGTCGCGATGCCGTCGTCCACCACCACCGCCGTCCGGCCCTCGAGGGACAGCCGCGCCCGGTCTCCGCGCAGCTGCCGGGCCCGCCGTTCGAGCTCGGCCTGCTCTCGCCGCTGGACGTCGGCGAGGGTCGCCTCGTCGACCCGGGCGGCGTCCAGCACGTCCTCGTTGAGGACGACCACGCCGTCCTCGCCGACGGCGCCCATCGCCAGCTCCGGGCGCCGCGGCAGGCCGAGCTTGCGGACCAGGACGACGTCCAGCGGGGCGCCCAGTGCGCGCGCGACCTCGGCGGCAACCGGCACCCCACCGCGGGGCAGCCCGAGCACGACGACGTCCCGCCCGGCGAGCGGCGCCATCCGGCGCCCCAGCTGCCGACCGGCGTCCCTGCGGTCCTGGAACGGCACCCGAGCCTCCTCGCGTCCGACCCCATGCTCACCCTCGTCCCGTCCGATCGCGATCCGCAACCCCGGGTTGCACGCATGACCTTGGTCCCTGGTGCGCGCGGCCTCCGTCAGTCACCGTTGACGCCGGCGCCGATGGCGCCCACTGGACCTAATCCCGCGCGCACGGAGGCGCCCCCGCATGACGCTGACCGAAGACCCCGCCGTCGAGCAGGCCGTGGCCCGACTCGCCGACGAGTTCCGGGCCCGGCTGCGCCCGCAGGTCATCGGCACCGTGGTCCGCACCTGCCGTCAGGACCTCAGCGGGGTGCCCGCCACGGCGCTGCCCGAGCTCGTCGAGCGGCTGGCCCGGGAGCGCCTCCAGTCCGTCGCCTGAA
>DATIMX010000323.1:0-11188 GCA_035474935.1 Geodermatophilus sp.
CGCCACCGCCGTGCCGATGTGGGCGAGGCCCTCGTGCAGTTCCTCGCCGATGATCTGGCCGTGCGTCTTCTTGCGGAACACGGGATGCACCTCCGTTGATCGTGTCGGCGGTCATCCTGCCCGGTCGCCGGGGACGGCACATCCCCAGGGCGATCTCCGGGACGGCGGGCGCGAGGAGGCCCCGATAGCGTCGCCGGGTGCAGCTACGCGTCTTCACCGAACCGCAGCAGGGCGCCACCTACGACGACCTGCTGGCCGTTGCACGGCGGGCCGAGGAAACCGGCTTCGACGCCTTCTTCCGCTCCGACCACTACCTCGCGATGGGCGGCGACGGCCTGCCCGGGCCGACCGACGCGTGGGTGACCCTGGGCGGCCTGGCCCGGGAGACCAGCCGCATCCGGCTGGGCACGCTGATGTCTGCGGCGACCTTCCGGCTGCCCGGACCGCTGGCGATCTCGGTGGCCCAGGTCGACCAGATGAGCGGCGGGCGGGTCGAGCTCGGCCTCGGCTCGGGCTGGTACGAGGCCGAGCACACCGCCTACGGCATCCCGTTCCCGTCGCTGGGGGAGCGGTTCGACCGCTACGAGGAGCAGCTGGAGATCGTCACCGGCCTGTGGTCGACGCCGGTCGGGCGGACCTACGACTTCGCCGGGCGGCACCACCGGCTCAGCGACTCCCCGGCGCTGCCCAAGCCGGTGCAGCCCGGCGGCGTGCCGGTCATCGTGGGTGGGCGCGGCAAGCGGCGCACGCCGGCGCTGGCGGCCCGGTACGCAGCCGAGTTCAACGTGCCCTTCGCCTCCGTGGCGGAGAACGCCGAGCTCTTCGACCGGGTGCGGCAGGCCTGCGCGGACGCCGGTCGCGATCCGGCGTCCGTGGTGTTCAGCACCGCGCTGGTGCTCTGCGCGGGCCGGGACGAGGCCGAGCTGGCCCGGCGGGCCGGGGCGATCGGCCGGGACGTCGACGAGCTGCGGGCGCACGGCGCCGCGGGCACGCCGGCCGAGGTCGTCGACGTCCTCGGGCGCTATCGCGAGGTGGGCGCGAGCCGGGTCTACCTGCAGGTCCTCGACCTCGCCGACCTCGACCACCTGGACCTGGTGGCCGGGGAGGTGGCGCCCCAGCTGGGCTGATTCCCGTCGTTACAGCGACTGCACCGAGATCTCGACCGCGGTCTCGAGCCAGCGGAGGAACGCCTCGACGGGCATCGGGCGGGCGATGCCGTAGCCCTGTGCCGCGTCACAGCCCAGCGCGGCCAGGGCTGCCTGGGTGCCGGCGTCCTCCACGCCCTCGGCCACCAGCGTGAGGCCCAGGTCGTGGGCGAGGGCCACGGTGTGCCGGATGATCGCCGCGGCCCGGGGGTCGCAGTCGACGTCCAGGGTCAGGCTCCGGTCGAGCTTGAGCTCGTCGGCCGGCAGGTGGCGCAGGTAGGCCAGGGAGCTGTAGCCGGTGCCGTAGTCGTCGATCGACGTCCGGACGCCGAGCCGGCGCAGCTCGCCGAGGACCGTGCGGCCGCGCTCGGGATCGGCCATGAGGGTGTCCTCGACCAGCTCGAGGGTGAGCGCTGCCGGGGGCAGGCCGTGCCGGGCGAGCGCCCGGGCCACCTTCGCGGGCAGGTCGAGGTCGGTGACGTCGGCGGCCGACAGGTTCACCGACACGGGCACCCGGCGGTCCGGCCACCAGCGGGCCGCCGCGGCGAGCGACAGCTCCAGCACGGCGTCGGCCAGCGGGCGCAGCAGTCCGGCCTGCTCCGCGGCGGGCAGCAGGTCGGCGGGGGAGAGCAGGCCACGGGTCGGGTGCTGCCAGCGGACCAGGGCCTCAGCGCCGACGACGCGGCCGCCGGCGAGGTCCACCTGTGGCTGCAGGTGGACCAGCAGCTGACCGCCCTCTTCCAGCGCCGTCCGCAGCTCCTCCATGGTGTGCAGGCGGTCACCGGTGCCGCTGCGCGGGTCGGGGACGTAGGCGCGCACGCCGTCCCGGCTGCTCTTGGCGGCGTACATGGCGACGTCGGCGCAGCGGAGCAGCTCCTGCACGGTCGCGGCGGGGACCGGAGCGGTGGCGACGCCGATGCTCACGCCCACGTGCAGGCGGGTCCCCTCGACGGTGAACGGCTGCAGCAGCAGCTCACGCAGCCGCACGGCCCGCTCCTGGGCCTCGTCGAGGGTGACGTCGGGCAGCAGGACGGCGAACTCGTCACCACCCAGCCGGGCGAGCGTCTCCGCGGCGCGCAGGTCGGCGTGCAGCCGGGGGCCGACCTCGCGCAGCAGGCTGTCACCGGCGTGGTGCCCCAGGCTGTCGTTGACCTCCTTGAAGCCGTCCAGGTCGAGCAGGAGCAGCGCGGCGGGGTGGCGGGCCGTGGCGGTGGCCAGCATCTGGCGGGCCTCGTCCATCAGCGCCCGCCGGTTGGGCAGGCCGGTCAGCTCGTCGGTCCGGGCCTGCTCGCGGACCTCGTTGAAGGCGCGGACCTCCCGGAAGGTGATCGCGGTGCGGGCCAGCGCCGCGACGACGCAGCCCACCGCCAGCCAGGCGGCCGCGGGGGAGAACCGGTTGCCGTAGCCGGCGGCGAGGATCACCAGGCTCGCCAGGTTGCAGGTCAGGGGCAGGGCCAGGACGCGCCAGCCGACCCGCGAGCCCGCCTGTGCGCCAGCCCCCGCCGTTGTCGGGACGGCGTCCGGGTCGCTGCTGGAGGCGGCCAGGGCGAACAGCGCCATCGCGGCCAGCCAGGCGAGGTCGAGCGGTCCGCCCTCGACGTAGACGCCGGCGGTGGCGAGGTCGAGGTAGACGATGTCGCCGGCCAGGTTGGCCGCGATCGCGGCGCCGACGAGCAGCAGCGTGCGCTCGCGCCGGACACCCAGTATCGCGCTCACGCCGACGAGCAGGGCCAGCAGGACGACGTCCGCCACCGGGTAGGCGAGGTTGGTGAGCACAGCGGCCACGTGCCCCTCGGTGACCTCCAGGGCCGGACCCAGCAGGAGCGAGACCGCGACGGCGCCCGCGCCCAGGGCCCCGACGATGCCGTCGAGCCACATGCTGGCGTGGAACCGCGCGACGCGGGCGCGGATCAGACCGATGAGGGCGACGTAGAGCGGGACGTAGTAGACGAGGTAGCAGACGTCGGCGACGGACGGGAACGGCTCCTCGGCCATCGGGGCGACCACCAGGCTGTAGGTCACGTTGCCCACGAGGCCCCAGACGACGGAGAGCGTCATCGCCCACCAGGCCATCCGGTCGGCCTGCGCGCGGCGGGCCGCGCCGGCGCAGACCAGCGCGGCCCCCACGTACACGAGGTTGTAGAGGACGAGGTCGTAGGCGACCGCCCAGCCCTCGCCGTCCGGCCGGCCCCACACCCCGGTCGTGAACAGGGCCAGGGCGGTCAGCGTCAGACCGAGGAATCGGCGGGACGGGGCGGTCGCGTGCCGGCTGGGTCGCACCCGACCGACATCGGCCGGTGCGCCGCAGGGCTCCACCCGACACCCGTCCGGCCTCCCCACTGCGGGTGAGGCGGGTGCGAGCGCTGGTGCGCGGTAGCATCGGAGGCGTGACCAGGCGGCTCCTCCTCGCGCGGCCGTGCTGACCTGAGATCCCCAGTCAGCACGCCGACCCCTCCTGCGTGAGGGGTCTTTTGCTGTTCGCCGCCGGTACGAGCACCCGAGGACCAGGAGCACGACGATGAGCCAGACGGCCGACCAGCCGAGTGCCGAGCAGGCGGGGGACGTCCCGCCGCACCGCTACACGCCCGCCCTGGCGCAGCGGATCGAGCTCGCCTGGCAGGACCGCTGGGCGGCCGAGGGGACGTTCCACACCCCGAACCCGACGGGGCGGCTGTCCGAGGGCTTCGACCGGGTCGCCGACCGGCCCAAGTACTTCGTGATGGACATGTTCCCGTACCCCTCGGGCGCCGGCCTGCACGTCGGCCACCCCCTGGGGTACCTGGGCACCGACGCCACCAGCCGGTTCCGCCGCATGGACGGCGCCAACGTGCTGCACCCGATGGGCTACGACGCCTTCGGCCTGCCGGCCGAGCAGTACGCCGTCCAGACCGGGCAGCACCCGCGGATCACCACCGAGGCCAACATCGCGGCCATCAAGGCGCAGCTGCGCCGGTTGGGCGTCGACCACGACGAGCGCCGGACCTTCGCCACGATCGACCCGGGCTACTACCGGTGGACGCAGTGGATCTTCCTGCAGATCTTCGGGTCCTGGTTCGACGAGGAGGCCGGGAAGGCACGCCGGATCGACGAGCTGGTCGCCGAGCTGGACGCCGGCACGCGGGAGCCCGCCCCGGGGACGAACGACACCGGCCGGCCGTGGGCGGAGCTGGACGCCGTCGAGCGGCGCCGGGTCGTCGACGCGCACCGGCTGGCCTACCTGCACGAGGCGCCGGTCAACTGGTGCCCGGGCCTGGGTACGGTGCTGTCCAACGAGGAGGTCACCCCCGACGGGCGCTCCGAGCGCGGCAACTTCCCGGTGTTCCGGCGTCCGCTGATCCAGTGGATGATGCGGATCACCGCCTACGCCGAGCGGCTGCTGGCCGACCTGGACCGGCTGGACTGGTCGGACTCGGTGAAGCAGGTGCAGCGCAACTGGATCGGCCGCTCCACCGGCGCGCGGATCGGCTTCAGCTGCGGCGACGAGACCATCGAGGTCTTCACCACCCGCCCCGACACCCTGTTCGGCGCCACCTACATGGTGCTGGCCCCAGAGCACCCCCTGGTCGAGACGCTGACCGCCGCCCGGTGGCCGGACGGCACCGACCCGCGGTGGACCAGTGGCGCGGCGACCCCGCCCGAGGCGGTGCGCGAGTACCAGCGGCAGGCCTCCCGCCGCTCCGAGCTGGACCGGCAGAACGAGGCGCGGGAGAAGACCGGTGTCTGGCTGGGCGTCACCGCGGTCAACCCGGTCAACGGCCGCGAGCTGCCGGTCTTCATCGCCGACTACGTGCTGACCGGGTACGGCACCGGCGCGATCATGGCCGTTCCCGGGGAGGACACCCGCGACTTCGAGTTCGCGCAGGTGTTCGGGCTGCCCGTCGTGCGCACGGTGCAGCCGCCGGAGGACTTCGAGGGTGGCGCCTGGACCGGCGCCGGCCCGATGATCAACTCGTCCAACGACGAGATCTCGCTGGACGGCCTGGACAAGACCACCGCGATCGCGACCATCACCGAGTGGCTGGTGCGGCACGGCCACGGCCGGGCGACCACCACCTACAAACTGCGCGACTGGCTGTTCAGCCGGCAGCGCTACTGGGGCGAGCCCTTCCCGATCGTCTACGACGAGGACGGCCTGCCGATCGCCGTCCCGGACTCGATGCTGCCGGTGCTGCTGCCCGAGGTCGACGACTACTCGCCCAAGACCTTCGACGACGACGACGCCGACTCCCTGCCGGAGCCGCCGCTGTCGCGAGTCACGGACTGGACGACGGTCGAGCTGGACCTCGGCGACGGGCCGAAGAAGTACCGGCGCGAGACCAACACGATGCCCAACTGGGCCGGCTCGTGCTGGTACTACCTGCGCTACCTGGACCCCTCCGACGACACCCGGATGGTCGACCCGGCGCTGGAGCGCTACTGGCTGGGCCCGCGCGAGCCGGGCGACGTCGGCGGCGTCGACCTGTACGTCGGCGGCATGGAGCACGCCGTGCTGCACCTGCTGTACGCCCGGTTCTGGCACAAGGTGCTGCACGACCTCGGTTACGTCTCCAGCGAGGAGCCGTTCCGCCGGCTGATCAACCAGGGCTACATCTCCGCCTACGCCTACACCGACGAGCGCGGCTTCTACGTGCCCGCCGCCGAGGTGGTCGAGGAGGACGGCCGGTTCACCCACGAGGGCAGGCCCGTCAACCGTGAGTACGGGAAGATGGGCAAGAGCCTGAAGAACATGGTGACGCCGGACGAGATGATCGCCGCGTACGGCGCCGACACGCTCCGGGTCTACGAGATGTCGACCGGCCCGCTGGAGCAGTCCCGCCCGTGGGAGACCAAGGCCGTCGTCGGCTCGCAGCGGCTGCTGCAGCGGATCTGGCGGGTCGTCGTCGACGAGGAGACGGGGACGATCCGGACGGCGGACGACGTCGAGCCGGCCGAGGAGACGCTGCGGGCGCTGCACCGGGCGATCGCCGGCGTTCGCGACGGCATGGCGACGCTGCGCTTCAACATCGCGATCGCCCGGATCACCGAGCTGACCAACCACCTGACGCAGGCGTACGGCGCCGACTCCGCGGTGCCGCGCTCCGTGGCCGAGCCGCTGGTGCTGCTGGTGGCGCCGCTGGCCCCGCACATCGCCGAGGAGCTGTGGGCGCGGCTGGGCCACGAGCAGTCGCTGGCCTGGCACCCGTTCCCCGAGGCCGACGAGCGCTGGCTGGTCGAGGACACCGTCCAGGTCGCCGTCCAGGTCAACGGCAAGGTGCGGGCCCAGGTGACGGTGCCGGCCGACGCCGACGCCGCCGCGCTCGAGGCCGCCGCCCGGGCCGACGAGAAGGTGGCCGCGCACCTGGACGGCAGGACGGTGCGCCGCGTCGTCGCCGTCCCCGGCCGGCTGGTCAACTTCGTCGTCGGCTGAGCAGGACCGCCTGCTCCCACCGCTCGTAGGAGGACCCCGTCCTCGCCACCCTTCGCAAGCTCAGGGCGGCGCCCGGGACGGGGCCTGCGGGACCCTGCAGGGGCCGCCGTCCTCCTCACCCCTCGCAGGCTCGGGGCGAGCCTCGGGACGGGGGCGGGGTCCTCCCTCAGGCGGGGACGGCCGCGGTGAGCACCTCGCGCATCGCCGCCTCGACCGGGTCGATCACCTCGGCGACGGTCACGTCCCGCCCCAGCTCGGCGGACAGCGAGGTGGCGCCGGCGTCCACGATCCCGCAGGGGATCATGTTCCCGAACGCCGACATGTCGGGGTCGCAGTTGAGCGCGAACCCGTGCATGGTCACGCCCCTGGCCACCCGGACCCCGATGGCGGCGACCTTGCGGTCCGGGCGGTGTCCCTGCCCGCCCGCCCGGTCGGCGCGCACCCACACGCCGCTGCGGCCCTCGACCCGCTCGGTGGCCAGGCCGAGGTCGTCGCAGACGTCGATGAGCGCCGCCTCCAGCCGCCGCACGTGGGCGACGACGTCGACCGGGTCGGCCAACCGGACGATCGGATAGCCGACGAGCTGGCCGGGGCCGTGCCAGGTGATCTTGCCGCCGCGGTCCACGTCGATGACCGGAGTGCCGTCGAAGGGGCGCTCGTGCGGCTCGGTGCGCTTGCCCGCGGTGTAGACCGGCGGGTGCTCCAGCAGCAGCAGCGTGTCGGGGCCCTCGCCGGCGACCCGGGCCGCGTGCAGCTCGCGCTGCATCGCCCATGCCTCCTCGTAGGGAACCGTGCCCGCCCGGACGACCTGCAGCTCACTCACGGGACCAGCCTAGGCCCCTCTCGGGCACCGCCCCGAGCCAGCGAGGGGTGGGGAGAGGGGTCCCTCTTCAGCGCAGCCGCCGCGGTTCGATGCGGGTCTCGACCGCGGTGCCGTCGGGACCCGGCTCCACCCGGTAGGCGGCCTTGTCCGGCCGGTCGGCGACCGCCTCCACCAGCTCGGTGCCGCGGTAGACCAGCCCCACGCCGTCATCGGTGGCGTGCCCGCCGGGCAGCGTGCCGTCGGCCACGAGCCGGTGGTACAGGGGACGGCGCTGCTCCTCGGAGTCGTAGTGCACCCCGTTGGACGTCGGGATGAGCCCCAGCCCGTTGGTCACCGGGCGCAGGTCGGGGCCGTAGGAGTCGGTGGTGCCGCCGACGTGCCAGCACAGCGACCCGGCCGACACCCCGCCCAGCACGACACCGGCCTCCCACAACTCGCGGAAGACCTCGTCGAGTCCGTGCACCCGCCACACCGCGAGCAGGTTGGCCACGCTGCCGCCGCCGACCCAGACCACGTCCTGGGCCAGCAGGTGTGCGCGGACGTCGGGGACGGTGGGCATCGGGAAGAGGCTCAGGTGGCTGACCTGCACCCCGCTGCCGGCGAAGGCGCCGTACACGCCGGCCACCCGCACCGGGTCGTCGCCGGTGGCGGTACCGAGGTAGCACAGGCGCGGCCGCTCGGGCGCACCCGCCAGCCCGAGGGCGAGGTCGAAGACCGGACCCGGCGCCCAGTCGTAGGGGCCGCGACCTCGGGAGTCGAAGCCGATGCTCGTGGCGACGATGGTCGGGGCGGTGGCGGGCACGGTCAGGCAGCTCCTCGCTGGTCGGTGCCCAGGGCGCGCAGGACGGCGCGGGCGGCCCGCGCCCCGCTGGCCATGGCGCCCTGGATGGACGGGGTGTCGCGGTGGTCGCCGGCGACGAACAGCCCGCCGCCGAGGTCGACCGGCTGCCGCAGGCGCAGCGGCGGGACGGCGGCCGGCTGGGCCTGCGGCACGGTGACCGAGGCGAGGTGCTCGAGGTCGCCCGGGCCGACGCCGTGCAGCGCGGCGACCTCGGCCCGCACATCGGCCTCGCGGGTGGGGGCGAGGCTGGAGCTGGCCACCAGCGCCCGGCCGTCGGGGCTGTAGGCGGGCTGGGCGTCGGTGAGCACGACGCTGTTGACCAGCCGCCCGCCCGGCGTCCCGAGGACCAGCAGCGGCTCCCCGGTCGGGGAGGCGGGCAGCACGTGCAGGTGGGTGGTGACCTGGCGGGGCGCCGACGCCGTCAGCCCGGGGACCAGCTCCGCGGCGGTGCCGGGGTCGGTGGCGACGACGACCGCGTCAGCGCGGGTGCGCCCGCCGTCGGTGACGACCGCGTCGCCCCACACGGCCGTCGCCGGGACGCCGAGGTGCACGCGGCCGGCCCCGACCCGGGCGGCCAGCTGCTCGCCGATCGACTGCATGCCGCGAGCCGGCAACCCGATGGCCCCGCGGGCGAAGCTGCGCCACAGCAGGTCCACGTAGCGGCTCGAGGTCTCCAGCCCGTCCTCCAGGAGCACCCCGGCGAGGAAGGGCCGGAAGAAGCGCTCCAACGCCGTGTCGCCCACACCCGCCTGCCTCAACCGTTCCTCGGCGGTCGTCTCCCGCTCCCGCAGCAGGCGCTCGACCGGCGTGTAGCCGACCCGGGCCGAGTAGGCGGCGATCGCGGCCTTGCGCACCGGGGAGCCGAGCGGCGCGCGCAGCGTGTCCAGCGCCGCCGTGGGCCGTCGCCGCGGGTCCACCACCCGGGACCGCCGACCCCCCACCCGGACGACCGCGCCCGGCCAGAACCAGCCGAGGTCGAGCGCCGCCAGGTCGAGGTCGGCGGCGCGCGGGTAGCCGGTGTTGAGCACCTGGAAGCCGCGGTCGACGACGAACCCGTCGACCCGCTCGGTGGCCAGCCGACCGCCGGCGTGCCCGGCCGCCTCGGCGACGTGCACGTCCACCCCCGCCGCACGCAGCCGGACCGCCACCGACAAGCCGGCCAGCCCGGCTCCCACGACGACGACCTGGGCGCGGGTGGGCAGCGGCATGGCCCGAACCTAGGACGCCGGGCGCCGTCCCACCCGTCCGGGGCGGGGTCTGTGGACGCGGCCGGTGCCTGTGGACGGCGTCAGCGGGATGGCCGCCCGGCCGCCTACGGTGCCCGCCATGCCCGCGTCCCCTCCAGCGCCCGTCGTCCCCGGCTACCGGCTCGAGGAGCTGCTCGGCCGGGGCGGCTCCGGCGAGGTGTGGCGTGCGGTGCCCCGGTCCGGCGGTCCGGCGGTCGCCGTCAAGCTGCTGGTGGCCGGGGACGCCGAGCGGCAGGCCCACGAGGCGGCGCTGCTCGGGGAGCTCGACCACCCGCACCTGGTCCGGCTGCACGAGGTGGTGCACGAGCCACGTCGCGGCGGCCAGCCGCGGGTGGCCCTGGTCCTCGACCTGCTCGCCGGCGGCAGCCTGGCCGCCCTGCTGGCCCGCCGCGGCCGGCTGCGGCCCGGAGAGGTGGTCACCGCCCTCGCCCCCGTGGCCGCCGCCCTGGCGCACGCCCACGAACGCGGAGTCGTGCACGGCGACCTCTCGCCCGGCAACGTCGTGTTCACCGCCGAGGGGCGCCCGGTGCTCACCGACCTCGGGGTGGCGCGGGTGCTGGGCGAGGAGGCCGCCCGTGAGGTCACGCCGGCCTACGTCGACCCCAGCGTGGCCCGCGGTGGAGCGCACGGCCCGGCCTCGGACGTCTTCGGCGTCGCGGCCGCGGCCTTCCACGCGCTGACCGGCGTCGCCCCCTGGAACGCGGCCACGCCCGCCGACACGCTCCGGGTGGCCGCCGAGGGCGTGCTGCCCGACCTCGCGGAGCTGGCACCCGGTGCCCCGCCGGACCTGCTCGCCGTCATCGGCCGCGGGCTCTCGACCGACCCGCACGACCGAGGGTCGGCCGCCGCCTTCGCCCTGGACCTGCGGCACGCCTGCCGTCCCGAGCCGGTGCGGCTGCCGCAGGCCGGGGTGCCCGACGAGGAGCTCGCCCGCACCGGCCGTGGTCCGCGCACCGAGCTCACCCACCAGGTCCCCGGGCGGCACAGGCAGGTCGCCGACGAGGTGCCGTCCGACCGCACCGGCCTGCGCGCCCGGCTCGCGGCGTCCGGCCCGCTGCTGCGCCGGGGGGCGGTGCTGGCCGGCGCAGCCGCCGTCGTGGTCCTCGGGGTGCAGCTCGGCGGCTGGTGGAGCAGCGGGCCGGCGCCGGAGCCGGCCCCCCTGGCCGACCGCGCAGCCAGTGCAGCCCGCACGCCGGAGCCGGCGCCCGACCCCTCAGCGGCCGCGCCTCCCTCGGCTGCCCCGGAGACCGCGGCCCCGCCACCGTCGGTCCCGGCGCCCGGGGGCTCCGTCGGGCCGGCACCGGCCCCCACACCGGGTGCTGCACCGGAGGCCGCCGCCCCGTCCGAGGACGACTGGCCGGGCCGGCTCACCAGGCTGTACCAGCGCCGGGCGGAGGCGCTGGCCACCGGGTCCGCGCCGCTGCTCGACGACGTGTACGTCCCCGGCAGCACCCTCCTCGCGGCCGACCGGGACAGCGTGGCCGCCCTGACCGCCGCCGGCGAGGCGCTGCGCGGCTTCGCACCGGAGGTGGTCAGCGCGACCCTGGTCGGCGGCACGCCCGGCGCGGGCCCGGTGACCCTGCGGGTGGTGGACCGCTGGCCGGACTACGAGGTGGTGCGAGCGGCCGATCCCGGCGGCCCGGCGTTGCGCACGGCCGGCGGGCGCGGGGAGGCGGAGGTGCGCATGACCATCGAGGCCACCGCTGAGGGGTGGCGGATCGCGTC
>DATIMX010000324.1:0-5077 GCA_035474935.1 Geodermatophilus sp.
GCGGGAGCTCTACACCGAGTTCCGCGAGCCGGGCTTCGCGCCCGCCCCGCTGCTCGAGCACCTGGTCACCGCCGGGTACCTGGGCCGCAAGACCGGCCGCGGGTTCCGGGATCACGCGCGCCGCTGACCCGGTGTCCCGCCACAGCGGTCGGAGGGGGTCGCGGCCTGCGGGCCGCGACCCCCTGCGCCGTCCCGAGACGGTGGAGGAGGCGACGGACGGCGACTGGGTGGTGCGCCGGCTCACCGGGGCCGCGAGCGGCAAGAGCTACCGCTGTCCGGGCTGCGACCAGCTGATCCGCCCCGCGACGCCGCACCTGGTGACCTGGCCGGCCTACCCGCGCGACTCCGATCTCGACCCCTGGGACACCGACTCGGCCGCCGACCTGCGCCGGCACTGGCACACGACCTGCTGGTCGGCCCGGGGCCACCGCCGCTGAAGAAGGACCTCCCTGCCTCCCACCGCTCGCAAGCTCGCGGCGGCCCCCTGCAGAGAGGCCGTTCCAGTCCGTCACCGGGCTCGCGGCAGGACCCTGGAGAGGGGCCGTTCCAGCACGTCACCGGGCTCGCGGTGGCCCCTGCAGGGAGGCCGCCGCACCTCCACCGCTCGCAAGCTCAGGGCGGGACCCGGGACGGGGCCGTGGCATCAGGTCAGCCGGGCGAAGACGACGACGTTGTCCTCGTAGCTGCGTGCCGACCGGTCGAAGTCGCCGCCGCAGGTGATCAGCCGCAGTTCCGCCCGCGGCGTCGGTCCGTAGACCGCCTCGGTCGGGAAGTCGTCCTTCGGGTACCGGCCGACCCCGGTCACCGTGAAGCGGGCCGTCGTCCCGTCCGCGCGGTCGACGAGCACCTCGTCGCCGGGCGCGAGGTCGCGCAGGCGGAAGAAGACCGCCGGCCCGTCGACCGAGTCGACGTGCCCGGCGACCACCGCGGGGCCGACGTCGCCCGGGACGGTGCCGCCGGTGAACCACCCGGCCCGGGCGAAGTCGTCCGGGGGCACCAGGGCCCCGGAGGCGTCGGTGCCCAGCCGCAGCAGCTCGCTGTCCACCCCGATCGCCGGTACGTGCACGCGCACGGGCGCCGCCGACGTCTCGTCCGTGCCGGCCTCGGCGACCACCGGGGCGGGGACGGTCGCGGCGGGCGGCGCTCCCGCGGCTGCCGGTGCGGGCCCGCCAGGGGAGAGCAGCGCCACCGCACCGGCGAGGACCGCGATGCCGGCGAGCAGCCCCCGGGCCAGCGGCAGCGCCGGCCGCCGCGGCTGCCGGTGGCGGCCCACCGGCCGGGCCTCAGCGCCGCGCGGCGCCACGCCGCGACCGCCGGGCCAGCAGCAGGCCGGTCAGAACGGTGAGGCCGACGGCGCCGCCCACGACCCCCGGCTCCAGCTCCGCGGACGCGGTGCCCCCGGCGCCGGTCTCCACGCCGCCGGTCGGGACGACACCGGAGCCTGCGGCGTCCAGGACCGTGCGCACGGTCAGCCCGCCCTCGGGCCGGTCCAGGACGAACAGGCTGTACACCGAGCCCGGGTCCAGCTCCAGTGGCAGCTCGGTCTGCTCGCCGTCCACGGTCACCTGCAGCGGGCCGGCGTCACCGGGCACGCTGATGTAGTCGCCGGCCTCGGCGAAGGCCAGGTCGGTGGCGAGGTCGGTGCCGCCCGCGGAGGCGTCCAGCGTCGGTGCATTGGCCGCGGCCGAGACGACCCGCACCCGTGCCCGGCCCGACGGCGGGAGGGCGAGGTCGTCCTCGAGCACCTCCAGGCCCAGGTCGGCGAAGCGGCCCACGCCGGCGACGGTGCGCGCGCTGTCGGGGCCGACCTGCACGGTGGTGGAGAGCACCGGCGGGGTGGCCGGGTCGGCGCCGGCCTGGCGCATGCTGACGGTGTACACGCCCTCGGGCACGTCCTGGTAGCCGGAGATCGTGCCGTAGCCGACCCCGGGCACGGTGAGCAGCGCCGTCCCGTCGCCGGGGTCGGAGACCGAGTCGACGTAGACGTCGACGGCCGGGGTGTCGGGGGACAGATGGGCCAGGCGCAGCAGGCCGGTCTCGGCGGCGCCGGCCGCGGGCGGGGCGGCGAGCACCGTCCCGGCGGTCACGGCGGCGACGGCCAGCACGCGGGTCCAGCGGTCCACGGTTCCTCCAGCGGGTGCGCGAGCGGGCCGGTGTGCCGGTCCGGCGTCCATTCGCGCACCCTTCGCGACTCCTGTCCAACCGAGAGTCACGGGGTGACCTCGGTCACCAGCCCGTCGGGGTCGGAGGCGTAACGGTGGGACAGCCGGACGCCGTCCCCGGTCACCTCGACGGACTCGGGGGCGAACGGTGGCAGCTGCGCGTCCAGCCAGGTCGTCAGCGCCGCCGTGGCGGGTTCCCCGGATCCGACGGGGGCGCCGCCGACGGCCGTGAGCAGCACGCTGCGGGCCGGACCCTCGGCGCCGTCGTCCCGCGGGAAGGCGGCCACGTCGACGCCCTCCCGGGCGGTCAGCACGGCCAGCAGCGAGAGCAGGCGCATGTCGACGTCGGCCGACCGCAGCACCGCGGCGGCCTCCTCGGAGGCGTGCGTGGTGGGGTTGGCCAGGATCGCCTCGACCAGCGCCCGCCGCCGCTCGAGCTCCTCGGCCGTCGGGGTGCCGGGGGAGGGGTCGACGACGGTGAGTCCGCCGAAGCGGGCGACGACCCGGCTGCCGGGCCGCGGCTCCCCGCCGGTCACGGTGAGCACCACGTCGTCGGGGCCGGTCGGCTCCTCGGTGGCCACCAGGTCGTCGGGGACGCCGGCCGCCAGGAGGTCGCCGCGGACGTCGTCCTCCGGCCGCAACCGTGCGCCGTCGGGCAGCTCGCGGTCGGCCCACCCCACGAGCTCCCCGGCGGTCCCGTCCGGCGTCGGGGACGCCGAGGGGGTGGTCGTCGTCCCGGGGGTGGGAGGCAGGGTCGGGCCCACGCCGGGGCGGCCGCCGTCGGCGGACGGCCGGTCCGCCGGGTCGCCCCCGAGGACCAGGGCGAGGACCGCCGCACCGAGCACCGCGAGCAGCGCGACGCCGACGACGACCACGCCGGTGCTGCCCTGCACGAGGGCGCCGAGCCGCCCCCCGGACGGGGACCGGTGCCGGGCGCGGTGGGGAGGCACCTCGCCTCCTCCCCGGCGTCCGTGGACGGGACCACCCGCGGGACGCCGACGGCCATCCTCCAGGGGCCCTCTCACGGTGGGGGAGGATGGCCCTCGTTCAGTGCCGGCCGGGCGGAACGGTCTGGCTGCCGGTGTCGGCGTCGTCGGGCGTGACGGCCGGCTGCACGAGCGTGGGCGGGTCGACCCGCGGCGGCGCGGAGGCGGCCGTGCTCCCGGTCGGGACCGGGCGGAGCTGCTGGGTCGTCTCCGGGCCCGGGGTGACCTGCTGGGTCGGGGCGTCGTCCGCCGGGGTGACGGCAGGCTGCGTCGGCGGCGCCGGGGGCCGGGTGGGCTGCCGGGCCGCGGCGGCCTCGCCGTTGCCCGTCGGCGGCTCGACCGGCCGCTGCGCGGGCTGAGGTGCCGTCGTGGGCCGCACCACCGGCTGCTGGGCCGTGACCGGTCCGACCGGCTGCGGCTGCCGCTGCTCCTCGGGGGCCGGCCCGGGCTGGGCCTGCGAGGCGCGCGGGGTCGGCTGTGGGCGGGGCGGCCGGGGGCCGGCCTGCGGCCCGGGGCGCCGGTCACCGAGGTCGGGCAGCCGCTCGAGCAGCGAGCGCGCCTCGAGCAGCCGGCCGGTGAGCTCGTCGCGCACCGCGCGGACGGCGGCCGCGGCGGCCTCGGCCTCGCTGACCAGCCGGGCGGCGTGCTCCTCGGCCGTGGCGACCCGCTGGCGGGCGGCCTCGGCGGAGCTGCGGTCGCGCTCCTCGTCCTGCCGGGCGGCCTCCTGGCGGCGCGCCCGCTGGGCGATCTCGAAGTCCTCCTCGACCTTGGCCCGCCGGGCCTGGGACTCGGCGTCGAGCCGGGCGACCTTCTCCTGGGCCTTGGCGACCAGCTCGTCGGCGCGGATCTGCGCCTTGCTGGCGATCTGCTCGGCGTTCTGCCGGGCCTCGGCGATCATCCGGTCGACCTCGGCCTGGCCGGCGGCGTGCCGCTCGTGCATCGCCCGTTCCTCGGCGGCGGTGTGCTCCCGCAGCGCCTGGGCCTCCTGCTCGGCCGAGCGCCGGATCTCCGCGGCCTCCTCCTCGGCCAGCCGCAGCATGTGCTGGATGCGCTCGCTGATGTTCTCGAAGGTGGCCGGACCGGAGGACGCGGCCTTGCGCCGCAGCTGGTCGATCTCCCCGTGCAGCGCCGAGAGCTGGCCGGCCAGGTCGGCCGAGCGGCTCATCGCCGCGTCACGGTCGGCCATCGCCACCTGGATGTCGGCCTCGAGGCGCTCGATCGTCTCGGCCACCTGGTGCCGGTCGTAGCCCCGGAGCACCACGTCGAACGAGTGCTGGGCCTCGCGCATCGGCAGCATGTCGCGGCGGGGATCGGTCATGCGGTCATCCTCGCAGAGTCGGCGGGTGGGCCGGGCGTGTCGCCAGACCCCTCCCTGCAGGGTGCCAGCACCGCACGCTGCCGTGCCACGTGCCGGCGCCCTGCAGTGGAAGGACCCCGTCCTCCTCACCCCTCGCAGGCTCGGGGCGAGCCTCGGGACGGGGCCGCCGTGAGGGACGGGGTCCTCTTTCAGATGCCCCGGAACCGGTTGATCGCGGTGAGGTGCTCCTCCCGCTTCTCGGCGTCCTTGACGCCCAGACCCTCCTCCGGGGCGAGGGTGAGCACGCCGACCTTGCCCTGGTGGCGGTTGTGGTGGACGTCGCAGGCGGCCTGGCCGACCTGGTCCATCGGGTAGACCTTCGACAGCGTGGGGTGGATGAGGCCGCGGTCGATGAGCCGGTTGGCCTCCCACGCCTCCTTGTAGTTGGCGAAGTGGCTGCCGACGATCCGCTTGAGGTTCATCCACAGGTAGCGGTTGTCGTACTGGTGCAGGTACCCGCTGGTGGAGGCGCAGGTGACGATCGTGCCGCCCTTCTTGGCGACGTAGACGCTGGCGCCGAAGGTCTCGCGGCCCGGGTGCTCGAAGACGATGTCGACGTCGTCCCCGCCGGT
>DATIMX010000325.1:0-2580 GCA_035474935.1 Geodermatophilus sp.
TGACGGGGCCGGGAGCATCGCAGCGGGGAACGAGCGAGGAGCGGACCGGCTCCAGGAGGGGACCCGTGGGCATGGTCGCCTGACGGGGCCGGGAGCAGACCCGTCGCCATCGGCCCCGGGAGGGGACCCGTGGGCATGGTCGCCAGACAGGGTCAGGTGGTCGGGGTGGCGCCCGACGGGCCGGCGCCGGTCGGCTCCGGGACCGTGCTGCCGGTGGCGCCGTCCTCGGTGGCCGGGGCGCTCCCGCGCGAGCTGCTCGGCGTACCGGTGTCCGTGCCGTCCTCGTCGGGGGGCGAGCTGCGCTCGGGGGAGCTGCTCGGCGTGGCGGTGTCCGTGCCGCCCTCCTCCGGGGGCGAGCTGCGCTCGGGTGAGCGGCTCGGCGTAGCGGTGTCCGCGCTGTCGTCGGTCGGCGCGGGCTCCTCCGAGGGCAGGGGTGTCTCGCTGCTGTCCGTCGGCGCGGTCGGCTCGGGTGAGGGCTCGGCGGACGGCCCGGGCGCTCCCGTGGTCGCCTCACCGGACGGAGACGTCGGGGTCGCGGCAGGCGTCTCCGCCGGAGCGGACTCCTCCGGCGGGGCCGACTCCTCCGGCGGAGCCGACTCCCCGGCAGGGGCGGACTCCGCCGGGGCCGACTCCTCGGCCGGTGCTGGGTCCCGGGAAGGAGCGGTGTCCTCGGGGGTCGGCGCAGGCGCGTCCTCGGCCGGTGCGGGAGGGACGTCCTCCGCGGGGGCGGTGGACGGCGGCGCCGCGACCGTGACCTCCACCCGGTCCCCTGGCCGGACCTCGGTGCCGGCCGGGTCGAGCGCGGTGACGGTGCCGGGTGGAGCCTCCG
Source organism: Geodermatophilus sp. (assembly GCA_035474935.1). Taxonomy (GTDB): domain Bacteria; phylum Actinomycetota; class Actinomycetes; order Mycobacteriales; family Geodermatophilaceae; genus Geodermatophilus. The sequence goes on from DATIMX010000325.1 coordinate 830, forward strand.
GAGCGACCTCCGCCTGCCGGCCCACGGTCAGCCCGAGCTCGGCCAGCTCGGCGGTGACCTCCTCGACCGGACGGCCCACGTAGTCCGCGGCGGTCAGCACGCGGCCCGCCTCCGACGGCGAGTCCGAGGCCGGCGGCGCGACGGCCGTGCCGTCGCCGTCACCCGGCCCGCCGACCAGTGCGACCGCGCCGCCGCCCAGCAGCACGACCGCGAGCACGGCCAGCACGAGCAGCAGCGGCCGGCGGCGGGAGCCCGTGTCGTCGTCGTGGGGACGCGGGGTGCCGGTCGGCACCCGGTGCGCCGCCGGTGGCACCGCCGCGGCGACGGCGGCCGGAGCGATCGGCCGGGTCGGCGGCGTGGTGTCCGGCGCGCGGTGGACCGTCTCCTCGATGGCGTGCAGGAACGCGTCACCGTCGGGGAGACGCTGCTGCGGGTCCTTGGCCAGCGCGGCGTCGATGAGGTGCCGTACGTCGGCCGGGACCTCGGCCGGCAGCGGGTCGGGGTCCTCGTGCACGTGCTTGAGCGCCACGGTCACCGGGTTGGTGCCGGCGAAGGCGGCGTGTCCGGTCAGCGACTCGTAGCCGACCAGGCCGAGGGCGTAGACGTCGCTGGCCGGGCTGACCTGCTCCCCGGCGGCCTGCTCGGGCGACATGTACTGCGGGGTGCCGATGACCTGGCCGGTGCCGGTCAGCGGCACGCTCTCCGCCGAGCAGGCGATGCCGAAGTCGGTGAGCTTCACGCGGCCATCGGGGCGGACCAGGATGTTGCCGGGCTTGACGTCGCGGTGGACGACGCCGGCGCGGTGCGCCTCCGCCAGCCCGGCCGCGGCCTGGGACAACACCGAGAGCGCGGCATCGGGGTCCAGCGGACCCTCCTCGGTGAGCAACCTCGACAGCGGCGCGCCGTCGACCAGCTCCATCACGAGATAGGCGACGTTCTCGCCGGTGTCCTCCGCCGTCGCCTCCCCGTAGTCGAGGACGGTGGCGATGTTCGGGTGGCTCAGGGCCGCGGCGTGCCGGGCCTCGGCGCGGAACCGGGCGAGGAAGGTCGGGTCGTCGGCGTACTCGCTGCGCAGCACCTTCACCGCGACCAGCCGGTCCAGCATCCTGTCCCGACCGCGCCAGACCTGCCCCATCCCGCCGGTGGCGATGAGCCGCTGCAGTTCGTAACGGCCACCCAGGGTCTGCCGGCCCCCGTCGACCCTGGTCACACCGCGCTCCGTCCCCTGCTGCCTGTGGTCCACCCGCTCCCGTCGGCCCCGCAGGGCACCGCGGGCACCGGCGCACCGGTCGGGCGCACGGAGCCGCGTGAGGGGCTCCCTGCCCGATCCGGGCGGGAGCTGAACGGCCTGGTCCGGTCGGATCGCGACACGCCGAGGAGTCGACCGCGGGGGGTCACGACCCGACGACGCGACGCCGCGAGCGGCGAGGGAAGGCGACCCCTCCAGAACACCGCCGACCCCCTGCAGGGTCCCGCCGGCCCCGTCCCGGGCCCCGCCCTGAGCCTGCGAAGGGTGGGGAGGACGGGGTCCTTCTCCGAGGGGTGGCGAGGAGGGGTCCTTGCTCAGGACAGGACGACGAGCAGGTCACCGCCCTCCACCTGCTGCACCTCGCCGATGGCCAGCCGCTTGACCGTGCCGGCGACCGGCGCGGTGATCGAGGCCTCCATCTTCATCGCCTCGATGGTGGCGATCGCCTGCCCGGCCTCCACGGTGTCGCCCTCGCCGACCTGCAGGGTCACCACGCCGGCGA
>DATIMX010000326.1:0-3720 GCA_035474935.1 Geodermatophilus sp.
GTGATCAGCCCCTTCTCCTCCAGCCGGTCCAGCCGCTGGGTGATCGCGCCGGAGGTGACCAGCGCGGTCCGCATGAGCGCGGTGGGGGTCAGCTGGTACGGGGCCCCGGCCCGGCGCAGCGCGGCCAGCACGTCGAAGGAGGGGACGTCGAGACCGTGGCGGGCGAAGGTGGCGCGCTGGGCGAGGTGGACCTCGCGCTGCAGCTGGGAGATGCGCCCGATGACGCCCATCGGGCTGCAGTCGAGGTCGGGCCGCTCCCGGGCCCACTGGGCCAGGATCTGGTCGACGGCGTCCCCCACCCCGATACCTCAGCAGTGAGGTTTCGGCGGCGTCAAGCGGGGTGCAGGCGGGTGCTGAGCCGGACGGTGAGCCCGTCGGGACCGGGCAGCAGGTCGACGGAGTCCCAGAGCTTGCGGGCCAGCCACAGGCCCATGCCGCCACGGCCGAGGTCGGTGCCGTGGGCGGGCAGGAACCCGGCCAGCGGATCGCCGAAGGAGTGCCCGGAGTCGGTGATGGCGCAGACCAGCCGCTCGCCGTCAGCCCACAGCCGCGCCGACACCGGCCGGACGCCGTGCCGGAAGGCGTTGGCGGCGACCTCGGCGGCGGCCAGGTGCAGGTCCTCCCGCTGGTCGCGGTCGGGCACCCGGGCGGCGAGGGCCCGGCCGATCCCGTGGCGCAGCGCCACCAGGGTGGGGACGTCGTCGAGGGCGAGCACCGGCGCGGTGTCCTCGACCGGCTCCCGCGGCCACGGCAACCGGGGCAGGTACTCCGCCGGGTCGCGGTAGGCCGGGCTCGGCGCCCAGGCGCCGTCGACGACCAGGAAGGGGTGGGTGGCGGCAGCGGTCTCGACGACCGCCGCGGGCAGCCGACGCCGGTCGTAGAGGCAGAGGGACTCGACCGGCACGTCCTGCACGACCCGGTTGGCCGCCGACTCGAACCGCACCCCCTCGCGCCAGCCGGCCGGGGTGGGCCCGAAGTCCACGAGGGAGAGGACGCGCAGCTGCCGGTCCCCCGCCTGCTCGGCGGTCCGCCGGGCGCGGGCCATCGCGTCGGGCGCCCGGGCACCGAGCAGGCTCAGCCGCGGGTCGTCGCGGACCTGCCCGGCGCGCTCACCGAGCTCGCCGCAGAGCAGCGCCGCGACGTCGGGCGGGCAGGACAGCGCGACGACGTCTCCGGCGCGCAGCCCGGCGTCGAGGAAGGGCAGGGCCACGGCCAGCAGGTCGGCCTCCCCGCGCACCACCGCTGCGGCGTGCCGCGACAGGACCGGGGACCCGACGCCGCTGCGCAGGTGCGGCAGCGGCGCCCGCGCCTCGCCCACCGCTCGGTCCACCTCGTCCGGTCCTCCCTCCGGCCGAGAACTCAGGCCGGGTGCCGCGTCATCCTCGTACACGCCCACCCCCGATCACCCGAGGGGTGCCCAATGTGCGCGCCGTCACGCCTGCAGTTCCTCCCAGGCCTGCTCATCGACCCCCGCCAGGGCGAGGATCCGCGCCGGCGGGGTCCCGGGCCGGGCCAGCACCCGCAGCTCGACGCCGGCCCGCCGCGCCCGGGCGACGGCCTCCAGGACCAGTCCGACGCCCGCGCTGGCCAGATAACCGGTCGGCCGGAGGTCCAGCGTCGCCACCGACCCCGGGGCGAGCTGCTCGAGCCGGGCGAGCACCTGCCGGCGGACCCGCGCCGCGGTGGCCAGGTCGACCTCGCCGTGCACCTCCAGACGCGGGCCGCCGGGCTCGTCGTGCACGGTCACGCTCGTCCCGCCGTCCCCCGCCGTCCCTCCCCCACCGTCCCCCGCCGGCGCCCGCTCGAGGCGGGCCGCCGGGCCGGGGACGGCGGGAGCCATCCGGAAGCGGACCGTGGTGCCGGCGGCCCCCGGGGCGTGCACCACCTCGACGTCGGTGCCCAGCGCCTCGATCAGCTCCAGGCCGCGCCCGCGGTAGCCGCGGTCGGCCGGCGGCGGCCGCCACAGTCCGGTGTCGCGGACCTCGACCCGCACGCTGCCGTCGGCCTCGCGGGCGACCCGGTAGCGGCACTCGCCGTCGTCGGGGGACGCGGCGTAGGCGTGCTCGACCGCGTTGGCCAGCGCCTCGCCCAGCGCCAGCTGCAGGTCCTCGGCGGTGTCCCCGGGCAGCCCGGCCGCCGCCGTCCAGGCCGCCACGACCCGGCGGATGCCGGACAGCCGGCGCGGGTCGGCGGGCAGCCGCGCGGTCAGCGGCTCCGGCAGCAGCCGGGCGGCGATCAGCGCGACGTCGTCGGGCTGGGCGGCGTCGGCGAGGACCTCGGCGAGCAGCCCCCCGGTCAGCGCGACCGGATCGGCCGCGGCGTGCCGGGCGGCCGCGGCCCGGACCCGCTCGAGCCCGACGTCGAGGACCTCGCCGCGGCGCTCCACCAGGCCGTCGGTGTAGAGCAGCAGGGTCGCGCCGGGAGCGATGTCGGCGGTGCCCTCGGTGTAGGGACGACGTCCGGGTGCGCCGAGGACGGTCCCGGAGCCGGCGCCGTCGAGCAGCTGCGCCCCACCCGGCGTCACCAGCAGCGCCGGCGGGTGCCCGGCACGGGCCCAGCGGACCGTGCCGGCCGTGCCGTCGACGACCAGGCAGGCCGCGGTGGAGGCCAGCGCGCCGGGCAGCCGGGCGGCGAAGCGGTCCAGCAGCTCCAGCGCCTCCGCCGGGCTGCAGCCCTGCAGCAGGGCGGTCGAGAGCGCGCTGCGCAGCTGCCCCATGACCGCGGCGGCGGCCGGGCCCTGACCGACGACGTCGCCGACGGCGATCGCGATCCGGTGGTCGGCCAGCTCGACGACGTCGTACCAGTCCCCGCCGGCCTGGCTGCCCTCGGCGCCGGGCAGGTAGTGCGCGGCCAGTGCCAGCCGCTCCAGGGCGGGCAGCTGCGCCGGCAGCAGGCTCAGCTGCAGCGTCTCGGCGATGCCCCGCTCGGCCCGGTACAGCCGGGCGCGGTCGAGGGCCTGCGCGCACTGCTCGGCGACGGCGAGCAGCATCGCCTTGTCCGTGGCGGAGAGGCGCCGCACCTCGGGCCAGGCCACCGACAGGACGCCGACCACCCGGCCGGCCACGGTCAGCGGCAGCGCCGCCACCGCGGCCAGCCCGAACTCCCGCATCGACGCGGCCAGCTCGGGAGCCAGTCCGCGGTCGGCCGGGGGCTGCGCGGTGACGTCCTCGATCCAGATCGGACGTCGCTCGTTGACGGCCGTGGTGGCCACCACCGGGGTCGACATCGGCAGCGTCCGCCAGAGCTCCCGCCCGGCCGGGCTGCCGCCGTCGATGGCCAGCGCGGACAGCGCCCGGTGCGAGGGGTCGAGCTCGTAGACCGCGACCCGGCTGGCCGGGCCGGTCAGGGCGCGGATGTGCCCGGCGGCGGCCTGGGCCACCTCGACCGGCGTGGTCGCCGCGGACAGCTCCGCGGTGGCTCGCTGCAGCAGCGACAGCCGGTGGGCGGCGGCCCGCTCGTCGGCGAGCAGCACCGCGTTGTCGACGGCCAGCGCGGCGCGGGCGGCGATCTCCTCCACCAGCGCCCGGTCGTCGTCGTGGAACGACGGCGCGTCGGTCTGCCGGCCCAGGGCCAGGACGGCGAGCAGCCGGCCGCGGACGGTCAGCGGGATCGCCATCGCCGACAGCAGCGACAGCGGCCAGCCCGGCTCGGGCCGCTCCGCAGGTCCCGCCGGTTCCGCCGGCGCGGGCGATCCGGCGCGCAGCACCGAGCGGCCGGTCG
>DATIMX010000327.1:0-2082 GCA_035474935.1 Geodermatophilus sp.
GGCCGGGTAGGCGCGGTCGACGCCGCAGGCCAGCACCGCGACCGTCGGGGCGTCCGCGGCCAGCGCGCCCCGGTGGGCGGCCGCGTCGATGCCGAAGGCGCCGCCGGAGACCACCGTCCAGCCCCGCTCCCCCAGCTGGTGACCCAGCTCGCCGGCGACGTGCTCGCCGTACGCGGTGGACGCCCGGGCACCGACGATCGCCACCGACCGGTCGGCCAGCTCGTCGAGCCGGGCCGGGCCGCGGACCCACAGCGCCAGCGGCGGCACCGGGGCGGTGGCCCGCGGGGACTGCCGCCGCGGGTCGTCGGGCTCCTCGCCGGTGGCCAGCGTGAGGCAGTGCAGCAGGTGCGCCGGCCACTCGTCGTCCTCGGGGACGACCAGCCGCGCCTCGCAGCGCTCGGCCCGCAGCAGGTCCTCCACCGAGGCGTCCTGGCCGGCACGGGCGCCGACCAGCGCCCGGACGGCGTCGGGCGCCCGGTCCGACCGCAACCGGCGGACCGCCTCGACCGGGCCGACGTCCTCGACGAAGCGCCAGAACGCGACGCTGCCGGGTTCGGCCGCGCGGCTCAGCCAGGCCCGCGCGCGGCGCACCGCGGGCCCGGCCAGCCCGTCGGACGCCGCCTCGGAGCGCCCCTGCTCCATGTCCTCGTCCAGGCTCGGCAGGGCACTCATGCCGCCGCCCGCTGCAGCCGCAGGCCGAGGGCCTCGGCGACCTCGTCCGGACCAGGAACCGTGCGCCCCGCCAAGTCAGTCAGTGTCCACGCCACCCGCAGCACCCGGTCGTAGCCGCGCACCGACAGCGCCCCGCGCTCCAGCGCCCGCTCGACCAGCCGCAGCGCCGGCCGCGGCGGGGACCACCGCTCGCGCAGCAGCCGGCCCGGCACCTGGCTGTTGACGTGCAGGCCCGTGCCCGACAGCCGCGCCGCCGCAGCCGCCCGGGCCCGTGCGACGCGGCCGGCGACGGCGGCGGTCGGCTCGGGCGCCGTCCCGGCCTCCAGCCAGGCGGCCCGGGTGACCGCCGGGAGGTCGACCCGCAGGTCGATCCGGTCGAGCAGCGGCCCCGAGAGCCGGGCCTGGTAGCGCCGCCGCTCCAGCGGGCTGCAGGTGCACGCGGCGTCACCGGCGGCGCTGGCGCACGGACACGGGTTGGCCGCGAGCACCAGCTGCGCACGACACGGGAAGGTGGCCGCACCGCTGGCGCGGGAGATGGTCACCGAGCCGCGCTCGAGCGGCTGGCGCAGCGTGTCCAGCACCGCCCGCGGGAACTCCGGCGCCTCGTCGAGGAAGAGCACCCCGCGATGGGCCCGGCACAGCGCACCGGGGCGGATCAGCCCCGATCCGCCGCCGACGAGGGCGGCCATCGTCGCCGAGTGGTGCGGCGCCTCGAAGGTCGGGCGGGTCACCAGCGGGGCGTCCGGCGGCAGTGTCCCGGCGACCGAGTGGATGGCGGTGACCTCGAGCGCCGCCTGCTCGTCCAGCGCGGGGAGCAGCCCCGGCAGCCGCTCGGCGAGCATCGTCTTGCCCGCGCCCGGCGGCCCGCTGAGGAACAGGTGGTGCCCGCCCGCGGCCGCGACCTCCACCGCCCGGCGGCCGATCGGCTGGCCCACGACGTCGCCCAGGTCCGGCCCGGGCGGGGCCGGCGGCAGGACGCCCCGGGTGTGCCGGGGCAGCGGCGTCCGGCCCTGGAGGTGGGCGACCACCTCGGCGAGCGTGCCGGCGGCCAGCACCTCGACCCCCTCGACCAGCGCGGCCTCCCCCGCGTTGCCGGCGGGCACCACAACGGTCGTGTGGCCGGCGCGGGCGGCGGCGAGCACGGCCGGCAGCACCCCGCGGACGGTGCGCACGGAGCCGTCGAGCCCCAGCTCGCCGAGCAGCACCAGGCGACCCACCGACTCGGCCGGGACCGCGCCGTCGGCCGCCAGGACCGCCGTGGCGAGCGCCAGGTCGAAGCCGCTGCCCTGCTTGGGCATCGACGCCGGGGACAACCCGATGGTGATCCGGCGCAGGGGCCACTTCCCGCCGGCGTTCACCACCGCCGCCCGCACGCGGTCGACCGACTGGCGCACGACGGCGTCGGGCAGC
>DATIMX010000328.1:0-2348 GCA_035474935.1 Geodermatophilus sp.
GGCCTGCGGCAGGGCGATGTTCACGATGGTGGCGTCCAGGACCACCATCAGCTGGGCGATGCCGATGAAGGCCAGCGCCTTCCAGCGCTGCGGATCCGGTGCCGGCGTCGTGGTGCCGGCCGGTGCTGAGGACATGGGAGAACTCCGGTTCGAGAAGAGGGGGATCAGGTGGGGCGCCGCGGGGCGTCGACCGCCGGACACCGTCCAGGGAACCCGCGCGCCGCCGGACGCGGCAGGACCCGTCGTTGCGCGTACCGGCAGGGCACCCCACCGCGGCGGCGAGGGTTCAGCCGGCCTGTAGTGCCTCGACGTCCCGGCGGACGCGTGCGGGCTCGTTGCCGAGCGGTGGCCCGGCGGAGTCGGCGGCGCCGTCCAGGGAGCCGGGGTGGTCGGCCGCGGTGGTGGCGAACAGCTGGGTCCAGTCGTCCGGCGGCTCACCCTCGACGGCGAACAGCTCGACGGTGCGGCCGGCCGCGGTGTCGCTGAGCAGGCTCTGGACGAGGACCTCGGCGACCTGCTCGCGGGACACCGCGCCCGATCCGCGGTCGCCCTGGGCGAGGACCAGCCGGTCGTCCCCCGGGCTGGTCATGTCGAACCAGCCCGGCCGCACGATGGTGTAGGGCAGGCCGGAGGCGCGGACCAGCCGCTCCGACCGGCGCTTCCAGTCCATCAGCCCCTGGTAGGCGCCGGCGTCGGTGCGGGTGACGTTGATCGAGGTCATCAGAGCGATCCGCGCACGTCGGCCGCGCAGGGCGCGCAGCACGCCGGCGACGCCGCCGTAGTCGACCTGCTCGTACGCGCCGCTGCCGGAGCCGTGGGTGAAGACGATCCCGTCGACGTCCCGGACGGCAGCGGCGAGGCTGTCCGGGTCCTCGAGGTCACCGGACACCACCTCCACGTCGGGCAGGAGGTTGCGTGCTCGGTCGACGTCCCGGGCGAGGGCCCGGACCCGCAGACCGTGCCGGCTCGCGGCGGCGACGACGTGGCGGCCGATCGAGCCGGTGGCGCCGACGACGAGGACGCGCTCAGGTCTTGTGTCGGTCGTGGAACCGCTGGCTGGCGCCAGGTCGGAGTGCGGGGACATCGGGAGGTTCTCCGTCGTCTCGGGCACCACCCGTGGGGCGGTGCGGGAGCCCGGCGAGCCGGCGCGGCAAGCGCTGGCTCCGGCATTTCGCTGGAACGACAGCCAGACAACGCCAGCTCGTGCGTGCGTGGGAGGACCTGTCGTTCGGTGTACTGACAGGGCACCCCACCCGAGTTGCGCCCGGCCTACCGTCGGATCCGTGGACGCCGACCAGCTGCGCGCCGAGGTGCGCGACTTCCTCGTCACCCGCCGCGGACGGATCACCCCGGCGGAGGCCGGCCTGCCGGTCTACGGCGGGCTGCGGCGGGTCTCCGGCCTGCGCCGCGAGGAGCTGGCGATGCTGGCGGGACTCAGCGTGGAGTACTACGCCCGGCTGGAGCGCGGCAATCTCCGCGGCGTCTCCGAAGCCGTGCTGGAGTCGCTGGCCCGGGCGCTGAAGCTGACCGACGCCGAGCGAGCTCACCTCTACGACCTGGCCCGGGCCGCCAACGCCTCCGCGGGCGCCCGGCGCGCCGCCGTGCCCCAGCAGATCCGCCCCGGCGTGCAACGCATCCTCGACGCGATGACCGCCCCGGCGCTGGTCAGCAACGCCCGGATGGACTACCTGGCCGCCAACCGGCTCGGCCGGGCGCTGTACGCCCCGTTGTTCGACTCCCCGGTCGGGACCAACGCCGCCCGCTTCCTCCTGCTCGACCCGCGTGGCGCCGAGTTCTACCCGGACTGGGACGAGGCCGTCGACGACGTCGTCGCGCTCATGCGGACCGAGGCCGGCCGCAGCCCGTTCGACAAGGTGCTCACCGACCTCATCGGCGAGCTGTCCACCCGCAGCGAGGCCTTCCGCGCCCGATGGGCACGGCACGACGTCCGCCTGCACCTGACCGGGACCAAGCGACTGCGCCACCCCGTCGTCGGGGATCTGGACCTGCGGTTCGAGACGATGGAACTGCCCGCCGACCCCGGCCTCGCGCTGCTGCTCTACACCGCCGAGCCGGGCTCGGAGACCGAACAGGCACTCACCTTCCTCGCCAGCTGGGCGGCCACCCAGGACCAGCCGGCTCCGGAGTCCGACCGCGTGCGCTGACCGGGCCGATGACAATTCCAGACCCGACCTCGTCCGCAGAGGAGGTCCCCGACGTGTTCCGCGACGAGTGCCGGTCCGGCCACCGCGGTCGGTACCGGCTCCGGAGCACGCTGCACCATGCCCTGACTCCTGGCGGCTGGAAGGCCGTCCGTAGCTCGTCAACCACGTTCTGACCCCGGCGGG
>DATIMX010000329.1:0-7249 GCA_035474935.1 Geodermatophilus sp.
ACCCGGGAACTGCCGGGGCTGGCCGAGGCGCTCAGCGCTGACGCGATGGCCCCCCGCCTGCAGCGCATGCTGGCCGACGACTGGGAGCTGCTCGCCTGCTCGCCCGGCAAGACATTCGTGGAACCCGGCCAGGGGGCCACCCTGCGATACCGCCTGGAGCTGCGCCGCCGAGGCGATGCCGATACGGTGGAGCACCTCGTCGCGGGCCGGCTGTTCCTGACGGCAGAGGCCGCCGAGAAGTGGCTGTCGCGGGTCGAGGTCCTGGCCCGTCAGGCGGACGGCCGGGACGACCTGCGCGCCTTTCCCCGGCCGGCGCTCCTGGTGCGCGACCTGCGGCTCGTCCTGCACGTGTTCCCGCTCGACCCAGCACTTCCGGGCCTGGTGCCCGCAACCGACCCTGCGGAACTTCTGGAGCTCCTCGGGCCGAGGCTCACGAGCGCGGTGCCCGGACTGCTCCTCCAGGGCTGCCGTATCGAGCCGGTGCGCTACGGACGGGACAGTGCCGTGCTGCGGTACGAGCTCGCGTGGCGTATCCAGAGCAACCTCCGCGGCCTCAAACAGGTCATGTACGGCAAGGTGTACGCAGACCAGCGCGGACGACTCGTCGGTCCCGCCGTGACCGCCCTCAGGCAGGACCGGCCGAACGGGTCGGGCCCCTCCCTGCCCTTCCAGGTGCCCCGGTTCCAGGCCTACCTGCCCGACGTCGGGTTGGCGCTCCTGGAGGCGGCGGTCGGATCCCCGTTGCTGCCGGACCTGATCCGGGCACGATGGGGTGTGGCCGCTGGGCCGACGAACGGCACCCCCACGGTGGAGGAAGCGGTCGCCGCGTGCGCGCGGATCGCCGCCGCCCTGCACCGGTCGTCGATCCCGGTCGGCGCCCCCCGCACCCTCGCCGGAGAGACCGACGACGTGCGGACGGCCGTCGACGCCCTCGCCACGATGGCCCCCGCGCTCGCTGCGTCGCTGCACCGGAACCTCGCCACGGTCGGCGGCTCCGCGCTCGACGCTCCCGGGCCGGTCGGGGTGGCCCACGGCGATTTCCACCCCTCGCAGGTCCTCTTCGACGGCCCGACCACCAGGCTGGTCGACTTCGACACGGTGTGCCTCGCAGAGCCGGCTCTGGACCTCGGTCAGTTCACTGCGCATCTCGCCGTGGCGGTCCGCACGGCTCAGGACGCCGCAGGGGGAACCCCGGACGGCGCCGAGGACCTGGGGTCCGCCTTCCTCCGTGAGTACCTGCGACACAGTCCCGGCAGCGACCCCGACGTCCTCCTTCCCCGCGTCGCCGCGTACCGGACGGTGGCGCTGGCGCGCCTCGCCGTCCGTAGCTGGTGCCAGCTCAAGCCGTGGCGGCTGCGGCCCACGCTGGCCCTCCTCGACGAGCCACAGCGGATCCACGTGTCATGACCCCCAGAAGAAGCGGCCCTGCTAATCGGCTCTCGCGCCGTCATCGGTTGACACGTCCGGACCGGGGGCGCTTGCATGACAGCCCTCGAACACTTCGGTACTGCGGCCGGTGTGGCGAAGTCACGGGGTGACGATGACGACCCAGGAACCAGGCACCGAGGTCGCCGGCTATCGGATCGAGTCCCTCATCGGCCGCGGCGGCATGGCGGTGGTCTACCGCGCCGAGGACATGCGCCTCGGCCGCAAGGTCGCGCTGAAGCTGCTCACGCCGCAGCTCGCCGACAGCGAGCAGTTCCGGCAGCGCTTCATGCGCGAGTCACGGCTGGCGGCGTCCCTGGACCACCCGAACATCGTGCCGATCTACGAAGCCGGTGAAGCCGGGGGGCAGCTGTTCATCGCGATGCGGTACGTCCTCGGATCGGACCTGAAGGGCCTGATGACCGACGAGGGCGGCCGGCTGCCGCTGAGCCGGACGCTCCGGCTGTTCGCCCAGATCGGGGACGCGCTCGACGCCGCCCACCGGGCCGGCCTCGTGCACCGGGACGTCAAGCCGGGCAACATCCTCATCGCACGTGGCCCGGGGCACGCGCGGCCCGCGCACAGCGACCACGTCTACCTCACGGACTTCGGGCTCACCAAACGCACGTCCGAGCTCACGGGCGGGCTGACCGGCACCGGCAACTTCCTCGGCACAGTCAACTACGTCGCGCCCGAGCAGATCCAGGGCAAGACGGTGGGGCCGGCCACGGACATCTACGCGCTGGGCTGCGTGCTCTACGAGTGCCTGACCGGGCGGCAGCCGTTCCATCGGGACGACGACGCCGCGCTGCTGTGGGCGCACCTGGTAGAGACGCCTCCCCCGGTCACGGGGCTCCGGCCCGAGGTCCCCAGGGCGGTCGACGCCGTGGTCGCCCGCACCATGGCGAAGGACCCCGCGGACCGGTACCAGTCGTGCGAGGAGCTCATGCACGACCTCGAGCAGGCCCTCGGCATGCCTGCGCCCGTTTCCGCGCCCGACCGGAGCAGGGAAGAGGACACAGTCCTCGAGGCGCCGCCCGTCGCGCCGCCGACGGTCGGGGACGACGAAAGCAGACAGGAGGCCACGGTCCTCTCGGGGCCCGCACGGCGACGAGCCACGGCGAGCTACAGCCTCGCGATCGACCTCGGCACGAGTTTCATCGCCGCCGCGGTCGCCGACGACCGCGGGCTGGAGATGTTCTCGCTCGGGGACGGCTCGCTGGTCGAGCCCGCCGCCGTCTACGTCCGTGGCGACGGTCGGCTGCTGACCGGTGACGCCGCGGCCCGTCGCGCCGTGAGCCATCCGGACCGGTTCGCCAGAGAGATCAAGCGGAACCTGGCGAACCCCACCCCGATGATGCTCGGTGGTGCCCCGTACACGGTCAGCGACCTTCTCGGCGCCCTGCTCCAGGACGTGCTCGGCCACGTGACCGAGCGGCAGGGCGCCAAGCCGGAGGTCGTGGCGCTGACCCACCCGGCGAACTGGGGCCCGTTCCGGAGAGAGCTGTTCGAGAACATGGCCCGCTCCGCGGGCCTCACCGAGCCCGTCTACACCACGGAGCCCGAAGCTGCGGCCGCGCACTATGCCTCCACCCGCCCGCTCGGCGAGGGTGAGGTCCTCGCGGTCTACGACCTCGGAGGCGGGACGTTCGACGCCACGGTTCTCCGGCGCACGGCGCATGGCTTCGAGATCCTCGGGACGCCGGAGGGGATCGAGCGACTGGGCGGAGCGGACTTCGACGCCGCCATCTTTGCCCACGTCAACTATCTCGCCGGCGGGGCGCTGGGCGAACTCGATCTGAGTGACCCGAAGACGGTCGTCGCTCTGGCCCGGCTGCGTCAGGACTGCACCCTGGCCAAGGAGGCCCTGTCGGTCGACGCCGAGGCCACCATCCCGGTCTTCCTGCCGAACCGTCACTTCGAGGTCACGCTCACGCGGGGCGAGCTGGAAGACATGATCCGCGGCCCGATCGAGTCGACGATCGGAACCGTCGATCGGGTGCTCCGCGCCGCCCAGGTCGACAGGACCACGCTGGCCGCCGTTCTCCTGGTGGGCGGCTCCTCCCGGATCCCGCTGGTCGCGCAGATGGTCTCGGAGGCCTTCGGGCGACCGACCGTCGTCGGCGCGCACCCCAAGCACGCCGTGGCACTCGGCGCCGCCCTGATCGCGGAGACCCGCCGGAGGAAGTCCCCCGGCACGGTCCTGACGGGTGCGGACCTCGGGCGGGTGCCGGAACCGTCGACGGTCGGCGACGACCCGCCGACATCGGTGTCACGTGAAACAACGCTGTCCCCGTTGCGCGCCGGATCGCCCGCTCCCGATACTGCGACGACGTCGCGGCCGCGCCATTCCGCCGTGGTCTCCGCTCCCGACCCCGACTCCGTCCTGACCGGCCCGACCGGCGAGGGCGAGGCCCCGGCGACCGGTGATTCCGAACCGTCGCGCCGGGTGCCCGAAGCCCGAACCGGCGAGCCCTCCGACGGCCCACCGGCGGTTCCCCCACCTGCTTCGACCCCCCGGGGGAGGAACCGGTGGTTGGCGCTCGTCGGCGCACTGCTGCTGCTGGCAGTCGCGGTCGGCGTGATCGCCTACCTGAACCTGCGGCCGGACGGCCAGCAGGGGGACCAGGCGCCGGATGCCACGCCCACGGCCTCTGCGCCGGCGAACGAGACGCCCCCGGCCACGGCGGTCCCGATCCCGTCGATCGGTGAGACGATCCCGGTCGGGGCGACCCCGGGCTTCGTGGTCGCCGCACCGAACGGCCGGCAGCTCTACATCGCCAGCCGGACGGCGGGCGTGGTCACCGTCGTCGACACGGCCGTGAACAAGGTGACGGCGACCATCCCGATCGACGCCGGCCCCCCTCAGTTCATCGCCTTCAGCCCCGACGGCCGCAGGGCATACGTGAGCGTGTGGAACGAGGAACGGACCATCGCGGCGGTCAGCGTCCTGGACACGACCACGAACTCCGTCGTCGAAACCATCCCCGTGGAGACCCGCCCGTTCCTCTCGGCGGTCTCCCCCGACGGGAAGTGGATCTACGTGCCCAATCACGACACCAACAACGTGTCGGTGATCGACACCGCCACCGACGAGCTGGTCACGAACTTCGACGTGGCGCCGAATCCGCACTGGGTGGCCTTCACACCGGACGGATCCAAGGTCTACACGGCCAACCACGATTCGAACGTCGTCTCGGCCATCGACCCCTCCACCAACACGGTCGTCGCCACGATCCCGGTTCCCACGAGCCCGCACAGCATCGCCGTGCACCCGACCCGGCCGATCCTCATCGTGGCGACCTATGACGCCGATTCGGCATCCGTGATCGACACGGACACCAACGCGGTGCTCGCGACGATCCCGGTCGGCAAGTTCCCGCAGCATGCCGCGTGGTCGGCCGACGGACGGTTCGCCTACATCACCAACAACGAGGACAACACCGTCTCGGTCATCAACGCCGACACCTTCGTGGTCACGGCGACGATTCCCACGGGCGCCTCGCCCACCTCCCTGGCGGTCCTTCCCGACGGCAGCCGGGGCTACGTCAGCAATCTCCGCGACGGCACGCTGACCGAGCTGAACCTGGCGGGCTGAGACCCTCCGACCGGCGTTCAGGAAGGGCCGGCGAACGCGAGGGTGCGGGAGACCTCGTCGAGCACCGCGGCCACCTCTCCGGGTCGCGGGCTGTGCAGCCGGTTGGCCCGGCGCGCCGCGATCTTGAGCAGCAGCCCGGCCTCGAACACCGGGGCGCGGCCGGCGATGCCCGCGCACGTGGCCGTGGACTCCCCCCGTTCGGCGAGGCGGTGCAGATACGTCGTGAGGAAGGTCTCGGCGGCCGCCTCGAACCACGCCCTCCGGCCGGCCCGGTGGTACCAGAGTCCGGCGGGCCGCAGGTAGGCGAGGAAGTAGCCGACGTCGAGCGCGGGGTCGGCCAGGCAGAACTGGTCGAAGTCGACGAGGAACACGGCGCCGTCCCGGACCATCAGCTGGCTCGGCTTGTAGCTCCCGTGCCCAGGACGAAGGGTGTCCGTCGGCAGATCCGCCAGGGTGCCGCACAGCGCGCCGGTCACCTGCCCGACCACGGGCGCCAGCTCGGGGACGTAGCGCTCGAGCAGCCCGGCGCGCTTGGCCGCTTTCCCGGCCTCGTCGGCTCCGGTGCGCCGGCTCAGGTCGCCGGTGTCGACGCCGCTGGTGTGCAGCTCGGCCAGGGCCCGTGCGGCCTGGCCGACCACCTCGAAGGCCTCCTCGGACCCGGGGTGCACGACGTGCAGGCCGGAGTGCGCCGGTACGGGGCTACGGCTGCTGCCCAGGTCCTCGGTGAGCGCCAGTGGCAGCCCCGGCACGACGCCGAGCGGTCGCGCGGTCCAGGCGACCGCCGCCTCGGCGCGCAGCCGGGTCAGGAGGTCCGTGGCGTCCTGCGCCTCGCCCCGCTCCCGGTACAGCTTCGCGACGAGGGTGCAGGTCCTCGTCGTGGCACCCGCTCCGTCGGTGTCCGTCGGGTCGCCGAAGCGCAGCCGGTAGCGGATCACGCACCGGTCTCCCGGCTTGTACCGCACGGGCTCGGCGACGACGTCGCGCAGCTGCCAGTCGGGCGGCACGTCGTGGATCTGTCGCGCTGCCGACTCCAGGGCCACCGCGAGAGGAGGGTGACCGGACGGCGCCATGACGGTCGCCAGGTCCGGCAGTTGCGGATCGACCGGGAACGACTGGACCGTCGGCTCGGACGGCGCCGCCCCGTCAGGCACCTCGGCGAGCGCTCGTTCGTCGACGGTGACCGTGTAGATGTCGCCCAGGTCGCCCGGGCCGAAGACCGCCACGAGCCCACGCCCGGGCTTCCGACGCAGGTAGCGCAGCGGTGGCCGGGCCCGGCTGGTGCCCTGCCGCGCGAGGTATCCGTCGAGCGCCTCGGTCGCGCCGGTCACGTACCGCGTCTCCCGTGTCGGGGTGCTCATGCCGTCGCCGTCCTCGGGGTCGCGGTCGTCGAGAGGAAGCGGAGCAGCGCGTCCGCCGGCTGGTGGGCGCCACGGAACCCGGGGAAGGGGTTGATGTCCACCACGATCGGCCTGCCGTCCGTGATCAGCAGGTCGACGCCGTACAGCTTCAGGCCCAGGGCCGCTCCGGCGTCCCGCGCCGCCCGCGTCCAGTCCTCCGGGAGGGCGGCCGGGTCCAGGAGCTCGTCGGAGCTCTTGTCGGTGGACTCCAGAGCGCTTCGTCGTCGGGCCGCGGACAGATCCGCCCCGATCACCCACACCTTGATGTCGAACCCGTCGTTGAGGGCGAACTCCTGGGCGACGACCGGCTCGTCACCCCACTCGGGCAGCATCTCGACCAGCTCGTCCCGGCCGGCCACCAGACGCACGAGGTCTCGCCGGGAGCTCGTGCGGCTCTTGACGACGAGGGGCCAGGGCAGCGCCGGCCCGTAGGCCAGGTGGCGCAGGGCGGGGACGGACCAGCTGCGCGGGGCCGCGACGCCGGCACGGTCGAGGGTCTCGGCCGTGACGGAGCGGTCCAGCGCGGCTTCGGTCGCGGCCGGAGAGTTCACGACCAGGCTGCCGGCCCGCTCCGCCGTCCGTGCGACCTCCCGGGCACGGGGTGAGCGGGCCTTGAGCAGGACGACGTCCGGCGGCTCCTGCAGGTCCTCCCCCTGGCCGTAGCCCGCAGGAAGGGTCTTGGCGTCGAACGCCGCGACCTCGTGCTGCCGGGCCAGCTCCTCCATGACGGTGGTGAGGACGGGGTTCAGGTACGAGTCGGCGAGCAGGTGGATCTTCATGCCCTGGTCTCCGTGACGGAGGTGACGACGGGG
Organism: Geodermatophilus sp.; assembly: GCA_035474935.1. Taxonomy (GTDB): domain Bacteria; phylum Actinomycetota; class Actinomycetes; order Mycobacteriales; family Geodermatophilaceae; genus Geodermatophilus. The sequence continues at coordinate 7,233 of DATIMX010000329.1, forward strand.
CGGTAGACGGTGGGAGC
>DATIMX010000330.1:0-15911 GCA_035474935.1 Geodermatophilus sp.
GGACGACCGGCTGGTGGCCGACCTGTGCGGCGGGACGACGGTGTGGACCCCGCAGGCCGCGTCGGAGGTGCAGGTGCTGACCGGCGTGAGCGCTCCCGAGCCCGGGTCGGCCGGGACCGAACTGCCCGGGGGCCCGTCCGACACGGCCCTGGAGGCGGTCGTCGCCGTCCTGCTCGTGGCGGCGTTCGCCGGCGGGCTGGTCCTGCGGCGACGGGCGGGCGGGTAGACCGAGGACGGCGAGCGGCGCTGCTGTTGGTGCCGACGCTGTCCACCCACGGCTACGAAGTGCAGCACCGGGAGACCGTCGAGCGCTGCGCGCGGCTCGCGGCGGAGTTCCTGTGCCGCCCGGTGCCGTGCTGAGCTGGGTGTACCCGGCCGTTCGACGGGGGTAGACCGGGCGGATGGCGAAGCGCACCCCGCTGGGGACGATCGGCAAGGGACGACGCGGCATCAGCGTGGCGGGCTGGGCCCTGCGCGGCGCGGCGGCCGGAGCGGCGGGCAGCACCGCGCTCAACGCCGTCACGTACCTCGACATGACCGTGCGCGGCCGCCCGACGAGCTCGACCCCCGAGCGGACCGTGGAGAAGCTGGCCGAGAAGGCGCACGTGCCGATCCCGGGCGAGGGCGACACGCGGCAGAACCGCATCCAGGGCCTGGGCCCGATCACCGGGCTGGTGGCCGGCGTGGGCGTCGGCGTCGTCGTCGGGCTGGTGCGTGCGGCCGGCTACCGGTCGCAGCCGCTGGTCGGCACGCTGCTGACCACGCTGGGGGTGCTGGTCGTCGCCAACGGACCGATGACCGTCCTCGGCATCACCGACCCGCGCACCTGGTCGGCCGTCGACTGGGCCAGCGACATCGTCCCGCACCTGGCCTACGGCGCGGTCGTGAAGACGACGATGGACGCCTTCGACCGGCTCTGACGAAGGCCCCACCGGGTACGAGCCGTCGAGATCACGGGATCTCGCACGGCAGGGAGCCCGTATCCGTGCGAGATCCCGTGATCTCGACGTGGAGGAGAGGGGCGGTCAGGCCCGCCAGCCGCCCTCGTCGACCCCACCGGGCACCGGGGCGGCGGGGTCGTAGGGCTGCCGGGTGAAGACGAAGGTGCCCACGTCCAGGTGGTCCCCGGCGATGCGCAGCGGCTCGCCGGCGTAGTAGCCGTCCAGGCCCACCCACGTACCGTCGTCCCGGCGGGCGAAGCGGCTGGCCCGCCCGGCCCGGCCCGGCAGCGGACCGAGGTGCAGCAGGCCGCCGGGCAGCGCCCGCAGCGCGTGCGGCCCGGGCCCCCAGTACCAGATGCCGAGGGACTCCAGGGGCACCGGCGGCGGCGAGGGCGCCCACGCCTCGACGACCCGCGGCTCGGCGGCGCGCAGGTCGGCGAGCAGGCCGGGGACGAGCGGGTCCAGGCCGGCGGTGGTGTTGGCCAGCGAGACGGCGCCGATCTGCTCGTCGCGGTCGACGAAGACGCCGGCGAGGAAGCCCGGCATCGAGCCACCGTGGCCGACCAGGGTGCACCCGTCGACCCGCAGCACCTGCAGGCCCAGCCCGTACGCCGACCAGCCCGGCGCGGAGGGGTCCACGCCCGCGGGCACGGTCATCTCCTCCAGCGTCGCGGGGTCGAGCACGTCGCCGGTGTCGCCGAGCAGGAAGGCGGCGAAGCGCCCGAGGTCGGCCAGCGTCGCCCAGAGCTGCCCGGCGGCGGCCATCACGCCCGCGTCGTGCTCCGGCTCGGGCAGGACGACGTCGGCCCACGGGTGCACCGCACGGCCCTCCGCGGCGGGCGCGACCGGCCGGGGCGTCGTCCGGGTCATGCCGAGGGGGCCGAGCACCTCGGCGCCGACGACGTCCGCCCAGGGCCGGCCGCGCAGCCGCGCCACCAGCTCGCCGAGCAGGCCGAAGCCGAGGTTGGAGTAGTGGAAGCGCCGCGCGGCCCCGAGGACGACGTGCTCGGGGGCCAGCGGCAGGTCCGCCAGCGAGCCGCCGGGAGCCCGCTCCCACCACGCGCCCGGGCTCTCCGCGGCCGCGCCGGCGACGTGGGCGAGCAGCTGGCCGACGGTGCGGTCGCCGAGCGGGGTGCCCGGCACGTGCCGGTCGAGCGGGTCGTCCAGGTGCACCCGGCCCTCGTCGCGCAGCCGCAGGACGGCGACCGCGGTGACGGTCTTGCTGATCGACCCCAGCCGGTACTGGACGTCGGTGTGCGGCTCGGGGACGTCCCCGCGCCCGGCCGACCAGGCCAGCCCGCCGTCCCGGACGACGCCGGCGACGAGGCCGGGCGCCCGCCCGTCGCGCTGCACGCGGGCGGTGCGGGCGAGCAGCAGGCGGGCGGTGGACGGCAGGACGGCGTCGGGCACGGGCCCAGACGCTAGCGAGCCGCGGGTCAGGAGGTGGGCGCAGCCTCGGGCAGGGGCAGCCGGCCGGTGCGGGTGGCCCAGCGGTCGAACCAGAGGGTGACCAGCGGGGGCACCGACGCGGCCAGGGCGAGCAGCGTGGTGCCGGCGTTCCAGCGCAGCACCCGGGCGGCCACGACCGCGACGACGACGTAGGTGACGAAGATGCCGCCGTGGATGGGGCCGAAGATCTGCACGCCGCGCTCGGAGGTCGCCAGCACGTACTTGACGAACATCCCGAACAGCAGGCCCACCCAGGAGCACGCCTCGGCGAGGGCGACGGCACGGAAGGCGAGGGCGACGGCGCTCGGGGTCACGCGCCCATGGTCCCCGACGCCGGGACGGGCCGGCCGCGCCGGTCGGGGTGACCCGCGCCACCCGTCGTCCCCCCGTGGCAGGGTCGGGGCCCGTGCGGGGTCTGGCGCGGCGCGAGTTCTGCCTGGTGCTGCTGCGCCGGATGGCCGACCTGCGGCCGGACCTGGTGGCCGAGGCACTGCCCCGGCTGGGCGCCACCCGGGCGGAGGCGCACGCGGCGCACACCCGGTGGCAGGCGCTGCAGCACTCGCCGCGGGCGCCGCGCGGGCTGGCGCTGCGCTCCGCCGTCCTCGGCCCGCCCGAGGAGACCGAGGACCGCCGCTTCGGCGACCTCGACCTCGAGGTCCGCCGCTGGCCGCTGCCGCTGTGGCCGCATCTGTACTGGGAGGTGCTCACCGGCCCGGGCGGCAGCGTGCTGCAGGAGCACCTGGTGCGGGCGCCGGGCTCCCCCGTGCCGCGGGCCACGCCGGCCCGGTTGCGGGTGTGGGAGCACACGCTGGACGACGTGGTGGGTCTGCGCGGGGCGACCAGCGTCGACCCCGGCGTGGTCACCCGCTGGGAGGTGCACCTGCCCGGCGGCGTCCGCGCCCGCTTCGTCTGGGGCCTGCTGCAGCAGGTCGAGCGGCCCGGACCCGCGTGAGCGGTGCCTGCTGCCGGACGCGACGACCGTCCCCCCGGTCGGACTCGCCCGGTCCGCGTCGCGACGTCCTCCCCGCGAGCTCCGTCGGTGAGTGCAGGTGCACTCACCGACGGAGGGCGGGCAGTGCAGGCCGGCAGGGCCGGCCGGTCCGAGCTCGCGAGGGGCGGGGAGGACGCGGTCCTCTTCCGAGGCGCGGGGGGCGGGTCCGTCAGCCGGCGATGCGGTTGAACTTCGGCGTCGCGCCCATGTTGTCGACGCTGGCGATCTTGACGACGTCACCGGACGTCGGTGCGTGCACCATCTGCCCGTTGCCCAGGTAGATGCCGATGTGGCTGACCGGGCTGTAGAAGGCGACGAGGTCGCCGGCGCGGGCCTCGGCGCGGGACACCGGGGTGCCCATCTGCGACTGCATGCGGCTGGAGTGCGGCAGGCTGATCCCGGCCGCCTGGAAGGCGTACTGCACCAGGCCCGAGCAGTCGAACGAGCCCGGCCCCGACGCCGCCCACACGTAGGGCTTGCCGCGCTGGGCCAGGGCCCGGTCGACGACCGCCTGGAGCGAACCGCCGGAGACGGCCACGGGGGCGGAGGACGCCGCGGCCGGCTCCTCGCGCTCGGCGCGGCTGGCCCGGCCGTCCTCGCCGGCACCGTGAGCAGCGGCGGCGGCCTCGAGCGCGGCCCGCCGCTCCTCGGCCGAGAGCCGGGTGTAGTCGGCCTGGTACTCGGCGATCTGGGCCTGCAGGTCGGCCTGCTGGCGGGCGACCGCGTCGTACTGCGTCTGCGCCTCGGCGGCGGCCCGGTCGGCCACGATCTGCGCCTGCGCGGCGGCCTCGCCGGCGACGACGGCCGTCTCGAGCAGCTCGCCCTGGTGGCCGGCCACGGCCTGCAGCAGGGTCACGCGGTTGACGAACTCGTCGGCGGAGTCGCTGGTCATCAGGGCCTGGAACGAGCCCATGGTGTCGCCGGTGAAGGCGCTCCGCGCCACGCCGACGACGGAGTCCTGGGCGGCGGTGACCGCCGTCTGCGCCTCGGTGACCGCCGCGGCGGCCGCCTGCGCCGCCGCCTGCTGGCCGGCCAGCGTCTCGCGGGCCTCGTTGAACTCCTCGGTGAGCACCTCCAGCTCGTGGCCGCGGGCGGCGACGAGGGCCGCGGCGTCCGCGGCGGTGGTGGGCTCCTCGGCGCCGGCCGGGGCGGGGGCGAGAGCGAGGCCGAGGGCGCCGGCGAGGACGAGGGCGGCGCGGCGGGCGGTGCGAGGGGTCGCCATGGTGTGGCGGCACTCCGTTCATCCACGGCCGCCTACCGGGTCAGCTGACGGGTTCGGGCCGGACGAGCCCGGCGCGGCCGGCCGCGGAGCCGGCGCGCGCTTCACCCCAGTGGTTCGGTGGGTCCCCGGCCCCGCGCTCCCGGGGAGAGGAGCGCCGGCTCGGCGGCATCCGCGGGGTGTCACCCAGGCTGGTGACGGAGCGCCCCGGCGGATGCACTCACCGTAAGGGCCGTGACGCCGCCGTGACAATTACCCGGGTGTGATTTGGTCGGATCTCGACTCGACGGCCAGGCCGCACGCGACGGGTGGGGTGGGTGTGACGGACGAGGTTCGCCGCGGGTGCCGCGGGGCACGCAGGGGTCATGGATCTCAAGCGACCCCTCGTCGTGCTGGCCGCCGTCGCCGCCCTGACCGGGTGCGGTGCCGCCACGGAGACCGGCAGCAACACCGACGTCGACCGGGGGACCACCGAGTGCGGCGCCGCCGAGGCCGGCGCCAGCGAGCAGGAGGTCTGCGAGGACACCGAGCAGGACAACGAGCAGCAGACCGACCAGGAGGACGACGGGACCAGCTGACCGCGGCGCGAGGGGGCGGAGCGCTCCGGCTACGGTCCGCCGGTGGGTACGCGCAGGTACGACGCCGTCGTCGTGGGCGCCGGGCACAACGGGCTGGTCGCCGCGGCCTACCTGGCCCGGGCCGGGTGGTCGGTGCTGGTGCTCGAGCGGCTCGCCGAGGTCGGGGGCGCCGCGGTCAGCCGGCAGGTGTTCCCCGGCGTCGACGTCCGGCTCTCGGCCTACTCCTACCTGGTCAGCCTGCTGCCCGACCGGATCGTGGCCGACCTGGGCCTGCAGGTGACGCTGGCCGACCGCGCGGTCGCCTCGTACACCGCCGTCCCCGGCGGGCCGGGACTGCTCGTGGAGCGGGACGAGGGCTCCGCCACCGCGGCGTCCTTCCGGGCGCTCACCGGCTCCGACGCCGAGCTGGCGGCCTGGCAGCGGTTCTACGGCCGGGTCGCCACGCTCGCCGAGGACCTCGCCCCGACCCTGACCGAGCCGCTGCTCTCCCCCGCTGACCTGGCCGGCCGGCTGCGCGAGCCGCGGCTGTGGCACGACCTGCGCGAGCGCCCGCTGGCCGACGTGGTCGCCGACGCGCTGTCGCACGACGTCGTCCGCGGGGTGGCGCTCACCGACGGGCTGATCGGCACGTACGCCGACGTGCACGCCGCCGACGGCCTGGCCGGGCGCTGCTTCCTGTACCACGTGGTGGGCAACGGCACCGGGCGCTGGCGGGTCCCGGTGGGCGGGATGGGCGCGGTCACCGGCGCGATGGCCGCCGCCGCGCGCAACGCCGGCGCGGAGCTGGTCACCCGGGCCGAGGTGACCGCCGTGGAGCCGCGGGACGACGGAGCGACCGTGCACTGGACCGACGACGAGGGCACCGAGCGGGCGGTGGACGCCGGCTGGGTGGTCGGCGGCGCCGCCCCGACCGTGCTCGACCGCCTGCTGGGCCAGGCCCCGCGCCCCTCCGCGGACGGCGCCCAGCTCAAGGTCAACATGGTGCTGTCGCGGCTGCCCCGGCTGCGCTCGGGCGTGGACCCGGCGCTCGCCTTCGCCGGCACCTGCCACGTCGACGAGGCGGCGTCCCAGCTGGACGCCGCGCACGCCCAGGCCGGGGCCGGCCGGCTGCCCGACGTCGTCCCCTTCGAGGTCTACTGCCACTCGCTGACCGACCCGACGGTGCTGGGTCCGGCCGAGCGGGAGGCCGGCCGGCACACCCTCACCCTCTTCGGCCTGCACACGCCGGCGGCGCTGTTCCGCGACGACCCCGAGGGTGTGCGGGACGAGGCGGTGGGCCGGGTCGTGGCCCAGCTCGACGCGCACCTGGCCGAGCCGCTGCTCGACTGCCTGGCCCGGGACGCCGAGGGCCGGCCGTGCCTGCAGGCGGCCTCGCCGCTGGACGTCGAGGCGTCGCTGGCGATGCCGGGCGGGCACATCTTCCACGGCGACCTGTCGTGGCCGGTCGCCGCGACGCCGGAGGAGGTCGGCACCTGGGGCGTGGGGACGGCGCACCCGCGGGTCGTCGCCGCCTCCTCGGGCGGCACCGTGCGCGGCGGGGCGGTCAGCGGCCTGGGCGGCTACGCGGCGGCCCGCGCGCTGCTGGACCGGTGCTGAGGCGGGCCTGGACGGCGCGCCGGCTGCGCGCCGAGACGACGGCGCTGCTGCGCGGGGCCGCCGAGCAGCTGCACGGGCGGGACGTCGCGCTGATCGCCGCCGGGCTGACCTTCTACGCCGGCATCGCCGTGGTGCCGCTGCTGCTGGTCGCCTTCTCGCTGACCGCGCTGCTCACCTCGGCCGAGCGGGTGCGTGAGCTGAGCGACCGGCTGGCGCAGCTGCTGCCGCCGGAGCTGGGTGCCCCCGGGGCGCTGCGGACGCTGGCCGAGGCCGGCACCGGCCTGGACCTGCTGGGCTTCCTCCTGGCCCTGGTCCCGCTGTCGTTCTACGGCGAGGGGCTGCGCCGGGCGCTGCTGCGCTTCACCCCCCGCCAGGACCGGCTGACCGGCTGGCGCGGCCGGTTGCTGGCGCTGCCGCTGGTGGTGGCCACGCCGCTGCTGATGTACCCGCTGCTGGTGGCGGCGTCAGCGATGGTGGAGCTCACCGAGCGGGGCAGCGCGCTGGGCGCCTTCGCCGTCGGCTACTACTCGGTGCTCTTCGCGCTCACCGTGCCGCTGCTGTGGGGCTTCGGCGTGGTCGCGGCCGGCAACCTGCGCTGGCCGGCGCTGGTGTCCGGCGTGCTGTTCACCGCCGCCTGCCTGTCGGGTTTCCTGCAGGGCTTCGTGATCTTCCTGGCACTGCCGCTGGCGCTGGGCGCGCCGTTCGGCGGGCTGACGGAGGTCGGCGCGGTCGTGGCGATCAGCCTGTGGCTGTTCCTGCTGCACCTGGTCGTGATCGGGGGCTGGCTGCTCACCCAGTCCCTCGACGACCGGCTCCGCAGGGGGGCTCAGCCCTCGTCCTGACCCCAGTCCTGGCCCCCGCCCCCGTCCTCACCACCGCCGTCCTGGTCCCCGCCGTCCTGGTCCCCGCCGTCCTGGCTCTCGCCGCCGTCCTCGCCCTCCTCCGGGCCGGGGTCGGTCTCGACGGGCTCGGGGTCGGGCGGCGGCTCGACCGACGGCTCGGGCGCCTGCGGCTGCCGCGATCGCGGCGCCGGCTCGGGATCGGGTTTCGGCCGCGGCTCGACGTAGTCCTCGCCGTTGCTGACCAGGATGGAGACGACCTGACCCTGCACCGCGCGGCCACCGCGCGGCGGGCTGGTGCCCAGCAGGACGCCGGAACGCCGGGAGCTGTCCACCTCGACGGTGCGGTGCTCGAAGCCGGCGTCGGACAGCGCCGAGCGGCAGGCCCGCACCGAGGTGCAGCCCGGCACCGGCCGGGTGTTGCCGTTCATCACGACCTCGTCGGCCGGCGGGAACTCGCCGCTGCCGCGGGCCTCCAGGACCGGCGCCATCGCGGTGCGCCAGACCGTGGCCGCCTTGCCCCCACCGAAGCCGCCGACGTTCTGCTTCCGCTTGGGGTTGAGCACCATGACGCTCGCGGTGATCTCGGGGGTGTACCCGACGAAGGCGATCGAGTCGTTGTCCTGGGACGTCCCCGTCTTGCCGGCGATCTGGTGGCCCGGCACGTACGCGCGGGTGCCGGTCGCACCGGAGTTCCCCGGCTCGACGTCCTTGCGCAGCATCTGGTTGAGCGTGTTGGCCACGCCGGGCTTGATGGCCTCGGGGGTGCAGCGGTCGCCGACCGTCAGCGGCTCGCCGTCCGAGCCGACCGCGGGCTCGCCGTGCTGGTCGAGCACCGCGGTCACCGGGACGACGTCGCACTGCGTCCCGCCGGCCGCCAGCGTCGAGTAGGCGCTGGCCAGGGCGAGCGGGCTGGTGGCCTCGGCGCCGAAGGTGAACGACCCGCGGTTCTCGTCGATGATCTGCTGCGGCAGGGCCGGGTCGCTGAACTGGAACAGCCCCATCCGCTCGGCCATCCGCACCGGCTCCTCGACGCTGCCGAGGGCGTCCTCGAGGGCGAGGAAGTAGGTGTTGGAGGACTGGTAGAGCGCCGTGGTCAGGTCCAGCGTCGAGCGGTAGGTGCCGGCGTTCTCGACGTCGTAGCGGCCGGTGCCGTCCCGGTAGACCCGGGAGACGTAGGGGTCCGACGTCGTCAGCGTGTAGTAGCCGGAGTAGCCCCGGTCCAGCGCGGCCGCGGCGGTGAACACCTTGTAGGTCGAGCCGGAGCCCTTGCTGGCCGCGAGGTTGAGGTTGAACGACTCCTGCGCGGGGTCCTCCCGGTCGTAGCCGAACACCCGGTTGACGCTCATCGCCAGCAGGTGGCCGGTGCCCGGCTCGACGGCGGTGAACATGCCGGCCAGCGAGTTGCCCATGGACAGCGTCTCGAGGACGGCGGCGTCCCCGGCGCGCTGCAGGTCGGCGTCCAGCGTGGTCCGGACGACGTAGCCGCCGTTGTCCAGCTCCTGCTGGGTCAGCCCCAGCTCCTGGATCAGGTAGCGCTGCACGAAGTCGCAGACGAACGCGCCGACCGTCGCCTCGACGCAGCCGCGGCGCGGCGCCGGGGCGGGGGCGAGGCCGAGCGGCGCGGCCTGCGCGGCGGCGGCGTCGGCCGGGGACACGCGGCCCTGCTCGGCCATCCGGGAGAGGACCTCGTTGCGGCGCGCGGTGGCCGCCTCCGGGTCGGTGAACGGGTCGTCCTGGGTCGGGCTCTGCGCCAGGCCGGCCAGCAGCGCGGCCTGCGGCAGGGTGAGGGCGGCGGCGTCGACGCCGAAGAACGCCTGCGCGGCGGGCTGCACGCCGTAGGCGTTCTGCCCGAAGTAGACGATGTTGAGGTAGCGGGTGAGCAGGTCGTCCTTCGAGTAGCTGTCCTCGAGGGCCAGCGCCAGCCGGGCCTCCCGCAGCTTGCGGCCCATCGTCTGCTCGGTGGCCGCGTGGCGCTCCTCCGGGGTGTCGGCGGTCTGCAGCAGGGTCTGCTTGACCAGCTGCTGGGTGAGCGTCGACCCGCCCTCCTGCACGCCGCCCGCGGCGAGGTTGGTGAGCAGCGCGCGGGCGGTGCCCTGCACGTCGAGGCCGTGGTGCTCGTAGAACCGGGCGTCCTCGATGGCGACCATCGCCTGCTTCATGACCTCGGCGATGCGGTCGCCGGGCACCGGGGCGCGGTTCTCCTCGTAGAAGGAGGTGATGACCTCGCCGTTGGCGGCCAGCAGCACGGTGTTGGCCGGCGGGGCGTCGACGGTCAGCTCGGTGGGGAGGTCGCCGAGCAGGCTGGTCGACTGCTGGGCGGCCACCGCGGGCCCGCCGACCCACGGGAAGAGGAGTCCCGCGACGAGTGCTCCGGCCACCACGACCGTGGCGGCGAGCTTGAGCAGCGTCCTGACCCGTGCGTCGGTGCGCAGGTCCATGGGCCCCCTTCCGTGGAGTGCCACTCGATCAGGGATCGGTGTCGGTCACAACCATGCGCGCCGTGCAGGCCGGTCCGCCCGGACCCGCACGGCACACGCGTCACGCTGCCGCCAGCAGCTCCGGCAGGTCCCCGGCGTGCAGCACCACCAGTGTGCTCACCGCCCGGGTGAGGACGACGTAGAGGCGGTGCAGTCCGCGCGGCTCGGCGGCGGCGATCGCGGCGGGGTCCACCACGACGACCGCGTCGAACTCCAGCCCCTTGGCCAGCCTCGCCGGGACGACGGCGAGCGGGCCCGCGTCGCCGTCGTCCCCCAGCACCGCCGCGGGCAGCCCGGCGGCGACCAGCGCGCCGGCCACCTCGGGCACGGCGGCGTCGGCGCAGACGACACCGATGGAGCCCGGCGTCGCGGCGAGCTCGCGGACCACCTCGGGCAGCGGGCCGTCGGCGCGGATGCGCAGCGAGCCGGCGCCGCGGCGTACGGCGGTGGCGGCCGGCAGGCCCGGCGCGATCGCCGGCAGCAGCCGGTTGGCGTACTCGAGCACCTCGCCGGGGACGCGGTAGCCGCGGGTCAGCGGCCGGACATCGGTGTCGGGGCGCCCCAGACCGGCGAGCGTGCGGCCCCAGTCCGCCGCCGACCACGGGCTGGTGGCCTGGGCGAGGTCGCCGAGCACGGTCAGCGACCCGGCGGCCAGGCGGCGGGCGATCGCCCGGCACTGCATGGGCGAGAGGTCCTGCGCCTCGTCGACGACCACGTGCCCGTAGCCGGCGGTGCGCTCCAGCAGGCCGGCGACCTCGTCGACCAGCACCGCGTCGGCCTCGGTCCAGGGGGCGCTGCGCAGGAGGCCGGCCGGGCGGAGCAGCAGCGCCTGCTCGGCGTCGTCGAGCACGCCGCGGGCGGCCCGGGCCAGGAGGGCGGGGTCGGTGAGCAGGGCGTGCACCAGCTCGGCGGCGTCCCACGCCGGCCAGACCGCGTCGCAGAACGCGCGCACCTCCGCGCTGCGGGCGGCCCGGCGGGTCTCGGCGTCCGTGGGGCTGCCACCGGCGGCCTCGGCCTGCCGGCGGGCGTCCTCGGCCAGCAGCATGGCCAGCCGCTCCCGGCCGGCGGCGTGGTGCAGCACCTGCTGGTCCTCGCCGGCCCGGCCGCGGCGGCGCAGGTCGTCGACGTGGCGCTTGAGCCGCTCGACCGGCACCCGGCGGCGGCGCCCGGCCAGCGGCACCTGCACGTCGTCCGCCGGCTTGGCGATCGAGCCCCACAGCGCGCGGTGCAGCACCTCGGCCAGACGGGCATCGCCCTTCAGGACGGCGACCTCCGGGGTGTCGGCGCCGCGCACCGGCACCCGGGCGGTCAGCTCGGCGACGGTGGTCTGCTCGACGTCGACCTCGCCGAGGGTGGGCAGCACCTGCTCGATGTAGCGAAGGAACGCGCGGTTGGGCCCGACGACGAGGACGCCGGTGCGGGCCAGCTGCCCGCCGTGCGTGTAGAGCAGGTAGGCCGCGCGGTGCAGGCCGACGGCGGTCTTGCCGGTGCCGGGGGCGCCCTGCACGCAGATCGACTCGGCCAGCGGCGCCCGCACGATCGCGTCCTGGTCGGGCTGGATGGTGGCGACGATGTCGCGCATCGGGCCGGAGCGCGGGCGCTCGATCTCCTCCTCGAGCAGAGAGCGGACCCCCCTGCCCCCCACCGGGGAAGGACCCTCCTGCCCCCCACCGTTCGCACGCTCACGGCGGGACCCTGCAGGAGAGCCGGCGGCGGGCCCCTGCAGGGGGGCCGGCTCGTCGCCGACCCCGAGCAGCTCGTCCTCGTAACTGGTGAGCTCTCCGCCGGAGAAGCCGAAGCGGCGGCGGCGCACCAGGCCCTGCGGATCGGCGGCGCTGGCCCGGTAGAACGGCCGGCTCATCGGCGCCCGCCAGTCGATGACGACCGGGGTGCCGTCGGCGTCGCGCACATGCCGACGGCCGATGTGGAAGGTCTCGGTCTCGGTGTCGGTCCGCCCGAAGAACGGCGGGACGCCGGGGTCGGCGGCCAGCGCCCGCAGCCTCTCGGCGCGCGCGGCGCCGTGGCGCTCGGAGGCCCAGGCGTCGACGCCGGCGTCCACGACGGCGGAGGCGCTCGCGCGCATGACGGTCAGGCAGTCGGCCGCGCGCACCAGGTGGGCGCGCTCGGCGGCGAGGACGGCATCGGGGGCGGTCGTCTCGCTCGATGCGGAGGACACGGTCGGAGGACGCTACTCCTGTTCCGTCCGTCGGCCTACCGGCCGAGCTCGTCCGTCGGCCTACCGGCCGGGCCCCCGCTCGTCGGGGACCCGGCGACCGCGGCGTTGGATGGCCGCATGCCCGAGACGATGCTGGCCGGACGGTTGGACGTACGCACCCGCGCCTTCGCGGTCAAGGAGGTCCCCCGGCCCACCCCGGGCCCCGGTGAGGTGCTGATCGAGGTGGCCGCCGCCGGCATCTGCCTGTCCGACGTCCACCTCATCGAGGGCCAGCTCTCCCCGCTGTTCCTCTCCGGCGACGAGGTGACCCTCGGCCACGAGGTGGCCGGCACGGTCGCCGAGCTGGGTGACGGCGTGACCGGTGCGACCGTGGGCCAGCGGGTGCTGCTGCAGGCCGGTGAGGAGAAGGACGGCTGGGTGCACACCCGCGGCGTCGACTACGACGGCGGTTGGGCGGAGTACGCGCTGGCGACGGTGCCGACGCTGGTGCCCATCCCCGACGGCCTGCCGTTCGAGCAGGCGTGCATCGTGCCGGACGCGGTCTCGACGCCGTGGGCCTCGATCGTGCGCACCGCCGGGGTCCGCGCCGGCCAGCCGGTCGGCGTCTGGGGCATCGGCGGCCTCGGCGCGCACGCCGTCCAGCTGCTGCGCCTGGCCGGGGCCGCGCCGATCGTCGCCGTCGACCCGGTGGCCGCCGCGCGGGACCGGGCGCTGGCCTTCGGCGCCGACCTCGTCCTGGACCCCGCGGACGACGTCGCCGCGCGGGTTCGGGAGGTGACCGGCGGCGCCGGGCTGGCGTACGCCTTCGACTTCGCCGGGGTCGCGCCGGTGCGCGAGCAGGCCGTGCGGACGCTGGAGCGCGACGGCGCCCTGGTCCTGGTGGGGCTCACCGACCAGCCGCTGACCATCCGCAACGGCACCCAGTTCAGCTACTTCGGACAGCGGGTCCTGGGCCACTACGGCTCCGAGCCCACGCACGTGGAGGAGCTGGTGTCGCTGGTCCGGCACGGCCGGCTGGACCTCTCCCGGTCGATCTCGGGCACGCTGCCGCTGACCGAGGCCGCCCGCGGGGTCGAGATGCTCGCGCACAAGGAGGGCGACCCGATCCGCCTGGTGCTGACGCCGTGACGGTGCAGCCGTTGATCATCGACGCGTGGTCGCCCGACACGCTGCGCGGGGCAGCCACACGCCGATGATCACGGGGAGGGGCGCTCGCCCGGCTCCACGATGTGCACGTCGACCGCACGGAACTGCGACGGGGTCTCCAGCAGCACGGCCTTGATGGGGTCGCCGACCTCGAGGGCCGGCTCGCGGCGCAGCGCGGCCAGCGCCCGCAGCCGCGGGTCGGCCAGCACGTCGTCCACCAGGCCGCGGTCGCCGCCGGTGAACAACGCCTCGACCTCGCCGGCGTGCGGCCCGAGCACCCGGACGGCGGTCTCGGCCGCGGCGCCCACCACGGCGTCGGTCTGGTTGGCCCGCCGCCGGGCGAAGCGCTGCTGCGACCAGCCGCCGGCCGCCGTCCGCCCCTGGACCTGGCGGGCGTCGACCTTGGAGACCACCAGGTCGGCCCCGTCGAACACCCCGACCGCCCACCGCCCGCGGCGGACCAGGAGGACGGCGGCCAGGTGCGGCACCCGCACCGCCGCGCTGAACGAGGAGAGCACCGGCGGGGTGGGTGGGGACGTTGCAGCGGGCCCGGGCCGCCAGTCGAACGGCGCCCGCAGGGTGACCTCGGTGCTGTCCGCGCAGGTCACCCGCACCGCCCCGTCGATGAGCTCGACGGTGTCGAAGGCGCCGTGCCGGGCGGCGACGCCGTCCAGCCAGCGCCCCAGGCGCTCGGGCGGGACGCGCAGCTGCCGGCCACCGCCCGCAGCGGGGCGGGCGCGGGTCAGCGCTCGGCGTCCCGCGTGGTGGGCAGGCCGGCCGCGACCCAGGCCCGGTAGCCGCCGACGACGTCGGTGGCGCGGTGCAGGCCCAGGGCCCGCAGCGAGTCGGCGGCGAGACTGGAGGCGTAGCCCTCGTTGCACAGCACGATGACCTCGACGTCGTGGTCGGTGGCCTCGGGCAGCCGCGCGTCACTGGCCGGGTCGAGCCGCCACTCGAGCACGTTGCGCTCGACCACCAGCGCGCCGGGCACCTCGCCGTCGGCCGCCCGCTGGGCAACCGGTCGGGTGTCGACGAGCAGGGCGCCCGCCGCGATGCGCGCCGCCGCCTCGGCCGGCTCGAGGCGGTGCAGGCGGCCGCGCGTCTCCTCGAGCACCTCGTCGATGGACCGGGGGGCGGGCGGGGTCTCCACGGGCCCCATCCTGACCGACGTCAGTCAGCGGGCCATCGCCGGCTCGGCGGCGTGCTCGGCCGGCACGTGCAGCAGCCGCTGGGTGGCCGCGACCACCACCGTGGCGATCGCGGCGGCGAGGGTGGCCACCAGGAAGGCCCTGTTGGCCCCGACCGTGTCGACCAGCTTGCCGGCCGCCGAGGACCCCACCGCGACGCCCAGGCCGAGCGCTGTGCCGATCCAGGTGAAGGCCTCGGTGGTCGCCGAGCGCGGCACCAGGACCTCGGCCAGCGTGAACGAGCTGATCAGGGACGGCGAGACGGCCAGCCCGGCGAGCACCACGAAGGGGATCAGCACCCACACGTCGTCCACCAGCGCCAGCGGCAGGCTCAGCACGGTCAGCACCCCCAGGACGACGACCAGCCGGTGCCGCAGGGGGTGCCGCCAGTGCACGCTCCCCCACCCGATGCCGCTGGCCATGGACCCGACTGCGAGGGCGGCGATGAGGACGCCGGACAGCGCCATGGCGCCGCGTTCGTCGGCGAAGGCGACCAACGCGATCTCCAGGGTGCCCAGGACCGCGCCCACGGCGGCGCCGACGACGAAGAGCACCCGGATGCCCGGTGTGCGGATCGCCGACGGGCCGCTGCGGGCGGCGTGCCCGTGCGGTGGCGGCTCGGTGCGGCTCTGGGCGGCGAACAGCAGGCTGCCGATGATGGCGAGGACGAACGCGGTGACCACCCCGGAGGTGGCGTGCCCGGTGGTGGAGAGGAAGGTGACCAGCACCGGGCCGACGATGAAGACGAACTCGTCGACCACCGACTCCATCGCCAGCGCGGTCGGCAGCCGGGGGGTGCCGCGCAGCAGGTGGGTCCAGCGCACCCGGATCATCGAGGCGACCGGCGGCAGGCTGGCCCCGGTGGCCCCGGCGGAGAGGAAGACGGTCCACAGCGGCCAGTCCTCGCGCACCGAGGTGAGGAAGACGAAGCCGGAGACGACGAAGACGGCCAGCACCGACAGGAGCACGCGGCGCTGGGCGTGGGCGTCGGCCAGCCGCCCGATCACCGGGCCGGAGACCGCCGAGGCGACCGCGCCGACCGCCGCCACCGCGCCGCCCAGGCCGTAGGAGCCGGTGTAGTCCTGCACCAGCAGCACGCTGCCCAGCCCGATCATCGACAGCGGCAGCCGGCCGATGAACGCCGCCAGCACCATCGGCAGGGCGTGCGGCGTCCGCAGCACGTGCAGATAGGGGTTGGGCACGGGCGGACAGGCCTCCGTCACGGGAAGAGAGGTGCCTCGGCCACGCTAACCGACCGGGCTGAGACCCGCGGGCCGAGCACCCGAGGTGCCCCGACAGCACGAGGTCC
>DATIMX010000331.1:0-7167 GCA_035474935.1 Geodermatophilus sp.
TTCCTCATCAACTTCGCCGTGGGCGTGGTCACCGGGATCGTCCAGGAGTTCCAGTTCGGGATGAACTGGAGCGAGTACTCCGACTTCGTCGGCAACATCTTCGGCGTCCCGCTGGCGCTCGAGGTGCTGATGGCGTTCTTCCTCGAGAGCACCTTCATCGGGCTGTGGTGGTTCGGCAAGGACCGGCTCAAGCCGTGGATGCGGCTGGCCAGCATCTGGCTGGTCGCGATCGGCACGCAGATCAGCGCCTTCTGGATCGTGCTGGCCAACGCCTGGATGCACCACCCGGTCGGCTACGAGGTGGTCGACGGCCAGGCGCGGCTCACCGATTTCAGCGCCGTCGTCTTCAACTACAAGGCCTGGCTGTACTTCGCCCACGTGCAGGGCAGCGCGTGGGTGATCGCGGCCTTCTTCGTGCTGGGCATCAGCGCCTTCCACCTGCTGCGCCGGCAGGACACCGACGTCTTCTCCCGGTCGCTGCGGATCGGGCTGGTCTTCGCCGCCATCGGCACCGTGTTCTCCATCGTCAGCGGGCACACCGAGGCCCAGGTCGCGCGTGAGGACCAGCCGATGAAGTTCGCGGCCATGGAGGCCCAGTGGGAGACCTCCGACTCGCCGGCCCCGTGGTCGCTGGTGGCGGTGATCGACCAGGCCGAGCAGCGGAACTCGTTCAACGTGGAGATCCCGTTCGTCGGGTCGGTGCTGGCCTACAACAGCCTCGAGGGCCGCTACGAGGGGCTGGTCCCGCTCAACGAGGAGTACCAGGAGCTCTACGGCGAGGGCGACTACATCCCGCCGGTCGCGTGGGTGTACTGGTCCTTCCGGACCATGGTGGCCATCGGCTCGCTGCTGCTGGCGACGGCGTTCCTCGGGCTGTTCCTCTGGTGGCGACGACGGCAGGGACTGGACACCACCCGCTGGTTCCTGCGGGCGCTGGTGCTGTTCATCCCGCTGCCCTGGATCGCCAACTTCACCGGCTGGATGGTCACCGAGATGGGCCGACAGCCGTTCATGGTCTACGGCCTGCTCACCGTCGAGGAGGGGGTGAGCGCGAACACCGCCGGTGAGGTGCTCGCCGGCCTGATCGGGCTGTGGGCGGTCTACCTGGCGCTCATCGGGCTGGACGTCTACCTGCTGACGGTGACCGCGCGGGCCGGCATCCACCGCAGGCCCGAGGCCCAGCTGGTCGCCGCGCCGGCGCCGGACTACGAGGGGGCCGGGTTCCAGGGGTACGAGAAGAGGGACTGACGGTGGACCTGGTCACGCTGTGGTTCTGGCTCATCGCGCTGTCCTTCACCCTCTACTTCTTCCTGGAGGGCTTCGACTTCGGCGTCGACATCCTGCGGCCGACGCTGGCGCGCACGGAGGCGGAGGAGCGGGCGCTCACCGGCACCATCGGGCCGTTCTGGGACGGCAACGAGGTGTGGGTGATCGCCGCGGCCGGGCTGATGTTCTCGACCTTCCCGGTCTGGTACGGCGCGGTGTTCAGCGGCATGTACCCGCTGTTCGTCCTCATCCTGCTGGCCCTGCTGCTGCGCGGGGTCTCCTTCGAGTACCGCAACCAGGTCGACAGCGAGCGGTGGCGCTCGTTCTGGGACTGGATGTCCTTCGGCGGCAGCGTCGTCCCGTCGTTCCTGTGGGGCGTGATCATGGCCAAGATCATCGAGGGGCTGCCGGTGGGCCCTGAGGGCCGCGTGCAGGGCGGCTTCGCCGAGATGTTCACCCCGTTCTCGATCGTCGGCGGGTTCGCGACGCTGCTGCTGTTCACGCTGCACGGCGCGAACTTCCTGCTGCTGCGCCTGCACAAGGACACCGTCCTGTACGTACGGGCCCGAACGGCGGCGCTGCGGTGGGGTGCGCTGGCGACGGTGGCGATCGTGGCGTTCGTCGTCATGGGCTACGTGACCGAGGACCTGTTCGAGGACTTCGGCGTGCTGCCGTGGGTGTTCCCGGTCGCGGCCTTCCTGACGCTGGCCAGCATCTGGCTGGCGCTGTCGCGCCGCCGGGACACCCTGGCCTTCACCATGAGCGGCCTGACCGTCCTGTTCGCCACCGTCACGGTGTTCATCGCCCTGTACACCCGTGGCGAGGTGCTGCCCTCGACGCTCGACCCGGACTTCGGCCTCACGCTGGGGGAGACGGCCAGCCAGCACTACACGCTGGTGCTGATGACGTGGGTCGGCGGGATCTTCCTGCCGTTGATCATCGGGTACCAGATCTGGAACTACTACGTCTTCCGGGAGCGCGTCCGCCCCGACGAGGGCGCCCTCACCCACGGCTACTGATGGCCCACCGCTCCTGATGGCCCGCGGCCCCTCAGCACGCCTGCTGAGCCTGCCCGGTCCCCGGCGGCTGGCGCTGGTCTGCGGGGTGCTGGCGCTGCTGACCTGGGCGTTGCTGGTCGTGCAGTGGGCGCTGGTCGCGGCCTTCGTGGCCGCGGTCGCCGGCGACGGCGCGGTTCCCGGGGCCCTGGCCGGCGTCCTGGCCGGGGTGCTGGCCACCTGGGGCGCCCGCGCCGCCGTGGCCGGCGTGCGCGACCGGGCGGCGGCACGGGCCTCCGCGCGGGTCCGGCGGACGCTGCGGGCGACGCTGCTGCGCACGCTCCTCCTCCTCGGCCCCGGCGCCGTGGCCGGCGAGCGGGCGGGGGAGCTGGTCACCACCGTCACCGAGGGCGTCGGCAGGCTCGACGGCGTCGTCGGGCGGCTGCTGCCCGGCGCCGTGACGGCGGCCGTCGTCCCGCCGCTGGTGGCTGCCACGGTGCTGGTGCTCGACCCGGCCGCCGGCGCCCTCCTGCTCCTGACCGGCCCGCTGGTGCTGCTGTTCCTGTGGCTGACCGGCACCCTGGCCGCCCGTGCGTCCCGCGCCCAGTGGGAGACGCTGGCCCAGCTCGGCGCCGCGCTGGTCGACACGCTGCGGGTGCTGCCCACGCTGGTCGCCTACGGCCGGGCCCGGGACAGCGCCCGCTGGCTCACCGACGTCAGCGAGGCCCACCGGCGGAGCACCATGCGGCTGCTGCGGACGGCCTTCCTCAACGGCTTCGTGCTCGAGTTCGGCGCGGTGCTGTGCACGGCCCTGGTCGCGGTGACCGTCGGCGTGCGGCTGTTCGAGGGGGAGCTGACCCTGCAGCGCGCCCTGCTCGTGCTGCTCCTGACGCCGGAGTTCTTCGCGCCGCTGCGCGCGCTGGGGGCCGACCGGCACGCGAGCCTCGAGGGGGCGCCGGCCGCCGAGCGGGTGTTCGCGCTGCTGGACGCGCCCGCACCGCACCGCGGCACCCGCCCGGCGCCGGCGGGGGTCCCGCACGTCGAGCTGCGCGGGGTCACCCTCCGGTACGGCGAGCGGCCCGCCCTCGACGGCGTCGACCTCGACCTGCCGCCGCTGTCCCGGACCGCGCTGGTCGGGCCGAGCGGTGCGGGCAAGAGCAGCCTGGCCCGGCTGCTGGTCGGCTTCGCCGTCCCCGACGAGGGCAGCGTGCTGGTGGACGGCGTCCCCCTGACCGAGCTCGACCCCGACAGCTGGCGGGCCCGGGTGGCCTACGTGCCCGAGCGCCCCTGGCTGCTGCCGGGCAGCGTCGCGGACAACGTGCGGCTCGGGCGGCCCGGCGCCCCCGACGCCGACGTCGAGGAAGCGCTGGCCCGGGCGGGGCTGGCCGACGTCGTCCGCCGGCTGCCGCAGGGCGTGGCGACACCGCTGGGCGAGGACGCCGCCCGGCTCTCGGGCGGGGAGCGGCTGCGGCTGGCGCTGGCCCGCGCGTTCGTCCGGGACGCGGCGCTGCTCGTGCTCGACGAGCCCACCGGCCAGCTCGACGAGGCCACGGAGGCCGCGGTGCTCGCCGCCCTCGACGACCTCGCCGCCGGGCGCACCGTCGTCACCGTCACCCACCGGACCGCGCCGCTGGCGCTGCACGACCGGGTCGTGGTGATCGAGGACGGCGCGGTCCGCGGTGCGGCGGCGCCGCGATGAGGGAGGTCCTCGCGCTGGCCGGGGGGCCGCGGACGGCGCTCGCCGTCGTCCTGGGGGCGCTGACCGTGCTGTCCGGCGCGGCGCTGCTGGCCACGTCCGGGGCGCTGATCACCGGCGCGGCGCAGCGGCCCTCGACGCTGCTGGTCCTTCTGCCGCTCATCACCGGGGTGCGCCTGTTCGGCGTCGCCCGGGCGGCGCTGCGCTACGCCGAGCGGCTGGTCACCCACGACGTCACCCTGCGGGTGGTCGCGCGGGTGCGCGGCCGGCTGCTCGAGCGGCTGACGCCCCTCGCGCCGGCCGCGCTCACCGGCGTCCGGGGCGGTGAGCTGCTGTCGCGGGTGCGCACCGACGTCGACGAGCTGCAGGGCGTCGTCGCCCGCCTGCTGGTGCCCGCGGGGGTCGCCGTGCTCGCCGGCGGGACGGCGGTGGGCCTGACCGCGCTGGTGTCGCCGGCCACCGCCGCCGTCCTGGCCGTCCTCCTGCTCGTGCTGGGGGGAGCCGTCCCGGCCGCCGCGGCCCGCGCGGGACGGCGGGCGGCGGTCGCCGCGGCGCTGGCCGACGCCGCCGTCGCGGCCGACACGCTCGACCTGGTCCGTGGCCTGGCCGACCACCTCAGCGGCGACGGCGGGACCACGGCCCTGCGCGCGCTGGACGACTCCCTCCTCCGCCAGGAGGAGGCCGAGCGGGCCGCGGCGCGGCTCACCGCGGTGACCACGGTCTGCCGGGAGGGCGTGCCGGGCCTGGGTCTCGTGGCGGCGCTCTGGCTGGTCGGGGCCGACGTCGCCGCGGGGACGACCGGCCCGCTGCTCCTCGCGGCCTGCGCCCTCGGGGTGCTCGGGGCCTTCGAGGCCGTCGGGGGGCTCGGCGCGGCGTGGAGCGCAGCGGGCGGGATGCGGGCCGCCGCCGAGCGGGTGCGAGCCCTCGGCGAGCTGCGTCCCGCGGTGACCGACCCGGAGGCGCCGCGGCCGCTGCCTGCCGGGTCCGCGCTGTGCCTCGACGGCGTCGGCCTGCGGTACCCCGGCGCCGCGGAGGCCGCGGTGGCGGGCCTGGACCTCGCCGTGCCGGACGGCGCCAAGGTGGCGCTGACCGGGCGCAGCGGCGCGGGCAAGAGCAGCGTCCTCGCCCTGGCGCTGCGCGCGCGGGACCCCGACACCGGCCGGGTCACCCTGGGCGGCACCGACCTGCGCGACCTGGCCCTCGACGGCGTCCGGTCCCGCGTGGCCTGGTCGGCCCAGTCGCCCCAGGTGCTGGGCGGCACCCTGGCCGGCAACCTCCGCCTCGGCCGGCACGACGCGACCGATGGGGAGCTGGCCGCCGTCCTGGACGACGTCGAGCTGGGCGGCCTCCTCGCGGACCCCGGGCTGCACGGGTGGGTGGGGGAGGCGGGGGAGCGGCTGTCGGCCGGGGAGCGCGCCCGCGTCTCGCTCGCCCGGGCGCTGATCAGCCGGGCCGACGTGCTGCTGCTCGACGAGCCGACCGCCCACCTCGACGCCCCGCTGGCGGCCCGCGTCCTCGACCGGCTCGCCCGCGACCCCCGCGCCGTCCTGCTGGTGACGCACGACGCCGCCGTCCTGGACGCCCGGTGGCGCGTGGTGGACCTCGACGCCTCGCACCGATGAGTCCGGCCGTCGACCGCGGTCTCCCCGGCATGACCGCACCGCAGACGCACACCCTGGAGACGCAGGGCGCCGTGCTCACCTACGACGTCCGGCCCGGCTCCTCCGCCGAGCCCCCGCTGCTGCTCATCGGCTCGCCGATGGCCGCCTCGGGCTTCGCCTCGCTGGCCGCGCGCTTCCCCGACCGCACCGTCGTCACCTACGACCCGCGCGGAGCCGACCGCAGCCGCCGCACCGACGGCGCGGCCGAGTCCACGCCCGAGGAGCACGCCGGCGACCTGTCCCGGCTCATCGACGCGCTGGGCGCCGGGCCGGTCGACGTGTTCGCCAGCAGCGGGGGAGCGGTCAACGCCCTGGTGCTCGTCGCCCGCCACCCCGAGCGGGTGCGCACCCTGGTCGCGCACGAGCCGCCCGCGGTGCAGCTGCTGCCCGACCGCGAGCCCGCGCTGGCCGCCTGCCGGCACGTGCACGACACCTACGCGCGCGCCGGGCACGGTGCCGGCCTGGCCGAGTTCATCCGGCTCGTGCAGCACTCGGGGCCGACGGACGGGTTCACCGAGCAGCCGGCGGCCGACCCGGCCGCCTTCGGCCTGCCGACCGAGGACGACGGCTCGCGGGACGACGTGCTGCTCGCGCAGAACCTGCTGACCTGCACCTCGCACGAGCACGACGTCGAGGCGCTGCGCCGCGCGTCCACCCGGATCGTGGCCGCCGTCGGCGTCGGCTCGGCCGGGCAGCTGGCGCACCGGGGTGGTCTCGCCCTGGCCGAGCGGCTGGGGACGACGGCGGTCGAGTTCCCCGGCGACCACGGCAGCTTCCTCGACGCCGGCTACGGCCCGCCGCGGGACGTCGACGCGGTGGCCGAGCGGCTGCGCGAGGTGCTGGCCGGCGACCGGGATCCGGTGGCGGCCGGCAGCTGACCACCGGTCGGGACCGGATCCCGGGTGCGGTAACCTGCTCTAGCAAGCGTCCGGGCGGTGCGAGCCGCCCGGCGCTCGGGCTGTAGCGCAGCTTGGTAGCGCACTTGACTGGGGGTCAAGGGGTCGCAGGTTCAAATCCTGTCAGCCCGACAGAGAAATCGCAGGTCAGAAGCAGGTTGGTCTTCCGGACCGACCCGCTTCTGGCGTGAGTACGGCAACCGCACCGCAACCGGAACCGCAACGCGGTTCGCTCCGCAACGTCACCAGCGGATCGCCTGCCCGAGCTTGTCGGCCGCCTCGCGCTGCTGCGCCGGGGCCACGTGGCTGTAGATGTCGGCCGTGATGGCGTAGGAGCTGTGCCCAAGGTGCTCCTGCACCACCTTCGTGTGCGTGCCCGCGGCGAGCAGGAAGCTCGCCGCCGAGTGACGCAGCGTGTGCAGGTGGACGCCGCGCAGGCCGGCTCGCTCGGCCAGTGCCTCGAACCGACGCAGGACGTTGCGCGGTTCCAGCGGCGTGCCGATCTCTGACGTGAACACGAGCCCGCTGGCCTGCCACAGGCTGCCTGCGGCGAGCTGCTCCGCGGCCTGGCGCTTGCGGTGCGCCCGCAACGTCTCGACGGCGGGGACGGGGAGCGGCACGGTGCGCCGCGACTTCTCGGTCTTCGGCTCGCC
>DATIMX010000332.1:0-3246 GCA_035474935.1 Geodermatophilus sp.
GTCATGAGCGCGGAGAAGGCCGCCGAGCTGGGCATCACCCCGATCGCGGAGATCGGCGCGCACGGGGTCGTCGCCGGCCCGGACGCCACGCTGCAGAGCCAGCCCTCGCGCGCCGTCCAGAAGGCCTGTGCCCGCGAGGGCATCGAGCCCGCGGACCTCGACCTGGTCGAGTTCAACGAGGCCTTCGCCGCCGTCGCCATCGTCTCCACGCGGGAGCTCGGGATCGACCCCGAGAAGGTGAACCCCAACGGCGGCGCGATCGCCCTGGGCCACCCGATCGGCATGAGCGGTGCGCGCATCGTGCTGGACGTGGCGCTGGAGCTGCGCCGCCGCGGTGGCGGCGTGGGTGCCGCCGCGCTGTGCGGCGGCGGCGGTCAGGGCGACGCGCTGATCCTGCACGTGCCCGCGAAGGCGTGACCTCGGAGGGCTCCGTCGTCCCCGCGGACGCGCTCGGCACAGCCGTCCGGACGCCCGGCCCCGCCGCCCTCCGTGGGAGGCGGGGCCGGCGCACCGTGGACGTCCCGGACCTGGTCGCCCGCGCCCGGGGCGGCGAGGCCCGCGCGGTGGCGCGACTGATCACGCTGGTCGAGGACGCCAGTCCGGCGCTGCCCGAGGTCGCCGCGGCGCTGGCTCCGCACACCGGGCACGCCCAGGTCATCGGCCTCACCGGCTCGCCCGGCGTCGGCAAGTCCACGACGACGACCGCGCTGGTCCGCGCCTACCGCGCCCGTGGGCTGCGGGTCGGCGTCCTCGCCGTCGACCCGTCGTCCCCCTTCTCCGGTGGCGCGCTGCTCGGCGACCGGGTGCGCATGCAGGACCACGCCGGGGACGAGGGCGTCTACATCCGCTCCATGGCATCCCGCGGCCACCTCGGCGGCCTGGCCTGGGCCACCCCGCAGGCGCTGCGGGTGCTCGACGCCGCCGGGTGCGACGTCGTGCTGGTCGAGACCGTCGGCGTGGGCCAGTCCGAGCTGGAGGTCGCCTCGCTCGCCGACACGACGCTGGTGCTGCTCGCGCCGGGCATGGGCGACGGGATCCAGGCCGCCAAGGCCGGGATCCTCGAGGTCGCCGACGTCCTGGTGGTGAACAAGGCCGACCGGGACGGCGCCGACCAGACCGTGCGCGACCTGCGCTACACGCTCTCGCTCGGCGGACGGCACGACCTCCCCGGCGCCTGGCGCCCGCCGATCCGCCGCACGGTGGCCGCCTCGCACACCGGCATCGACGAGCTCGTCGAGACGATCGGGGAGCACCGCGCGTGGCTGGGGTCCTCGGGGGAGGGGCACCGCCGCCGGGCGGTCCGCGCGGCACGCGAGATCGAGGCGATCGCGCTGGCCGGGCTGCGCGAGCGGATCGGCGACGTCCGCGGCTCGGCGGCGCTGGGCACCCTCGCCGAGCAGGTGGTGGCCGGGGAGAGCGACCCGTTCCGCGCCGCCACCCTGCTCCTGGAGCAGCTGTGGAGCGCTGCTCGCGCGGGTCTGCCCCGCTGAGGGCACGATGGCGAGGTGAACGGGAAGCCGGACGCCGTCGTCGTCGGTAGCGGGCCCAACGGGCTGGCCGCGGCCCTCCGGATGGCCGCGGCCGGGCTGCGGGTGCAGGTCGTCGAGGCGGCCGGACGCCCGGGTGGCGGGATGCGCACCGAGGAGCTCATGCGGCCGGGCTACCGGCACGACGTCTGCTCGATCGTGCAGCCGATGGCCGCCGCGGCACCGTTCTTCCGCGAGTTCGACCTGGCCAGCCGCGGCGTCCGTCTCGTGCACCCGGAGGTCAACTACGCGCACCCCCTCGACGGCGGGCGCGCCTCGGTGGCCCACCGCTCGCTGGACGAGACCGCCGCTGGCCTCGGGCCCGACGCGGCGGCCTACCGCCGCCTGTTCGAGCCGCTGGTGGAGCACGGGCAGGACGTCGTCGACTTCTTCCTGACCAGCCGGCTGCGCCGGCTGCCGACCCGCAGCGTGCCGCAGATCGTGCACTTCGGGCTCAACGGGCTGCCGAACGTCAGCTGGCTGGCGCACCGCTACTTCGAGACCGAGGAGGCCCGCGCCCTGCTCGGCGGGGCCGCCGCGCACGGGATGCTCGACCTGAGCCAGCCGCTGACCTCCGCGCTGGGGATGCTGCTGACGATGCTCGGCCACCACGTGGGCTGGCCGCTCGTCGAGGGCGGGTCGCAGGACCTCGCCGATGCCATGGTGACCGCGCTGGAGCAGCAGGACGGCGAGGTGGTCACCGGGCACGAGGTCACCGACCTGCGCGAGTTCGACGGCGTGCCGGCCGTGCTGCTGGACACCACGCCCGAGGCCTTCGTGGCGATGGCCGGCGACCGGGTGCACGAGGGCTACCGGCGCTGGGTGCGGCGCTACCGGCACGGCGCCGGCGTCTTCAAGGTCGACTGGATCCTGTCCGACCCGGTGCCGTGGACCAACCCCGACGTCCGACGGGCCGGGACCATCCACGTCGCCGGGAACCTCGAGGAGACGATCGCCGGCGAGCGGGCACCCAACCAGGGCCGGCTCACCGACCGCCCGTACGTGCTCGCCGTCCAGCCGACCGTGCCCGACCCGACGCGCGCGCCCGAGGGCGGGCACGTCTTCTGGGCCTACGTGCACGTGCCGCACGGCTCGGACGTCGACATGACCGCGGCCATCGAGGACCAGGTCGAGCGCTTCGCACCGGGCTTCAAGGACACTGTCGTCGACCGGGTCACCAAGAACGCCGTCCAGATGGAGGCGTGGAACCCGGCCTACCTGGGCGGGGACATCTCCAACGGCCAGGCGACGCTGCGGCAGATGCTGGCCCGGCCGGTGCCGCGCTGGAACACCTACAAGACCCCGGTGCAGGGCGTCTACCTCGCCTCGTCGGCGACCCCGCCGGGGCCGGCCGTGCACGGTGCCTGCGGCGACAACGCGGCGCAGGTCGCGCTGCGCGAGGTCTTCGGCCTGCGGCACGTACCGCCGCTGCGGCCCGCCCCCCGGTAGCCGCGGCGCCTGACCGCTCGCTCGGCTGCGTCGAGATGCGGCTGGGCGCGGCTTCCCGGGCGCGGGAGGGCGCCCCAGGGCGCATCTCGACGAGGCGCGGAGCCACCCCCGTAGCCTGTTCAGCCATGGGCCGTCCGCTGGGGTTGCCGTTCGATCCCATCGTGCGCGCCGGGGAGTCCTGGGAACAGCGCTTCGGCCCGGCCGCGGCGATGCGGGCCGCGACATCGGTCTTCCGGGTGCAGCAGATCCTGCTCGCCCGCTTCGACGAGGC
>DATIMX010000333.1:0-4492 GCA_035474935.1 Geodermatophilus sp.
CGCGGTCCCGGCCGCACGTTCTGCGGACACGCCGTAGCGACACGCGCGACCCGTCGGTGACCCGGGGTCCGCGGCCGGTCCGGCCCGGCATCATGGTCGGCACCGGTGCGCCGCAGGTGCGCCGGCGCAGAACCAGGGGGAGCAGCACGTGCAGGTGGCCACCCGGCCTCGTCGTTGGGCCCGTCTCCGTGCCCCGGTCCGCTCCTCGCTCGTCGGTCCAGGGCACCTCCGCGGTCGCTCCGCTCCTGGCTTGCCGGCGCTCGCTGCGGTGCTCGCTGCCTGTCGGCGCCCGCCTCGCTGCGATGCTCCCGCGGCTGTCGTCGGGCCGGCGTCCGTCGTCGTCATGGCGCTCGCCCTGCTCTGTGCCGGGATCGCCCTCGCCGGGCCTGCGATCGCCGTCGACGACGTCGCCCGTCCGGACGCCCGCGTCACCCACGGCCCCAGCTGCCGCCCCGGTGGCGTGGTCGTCGAGGTCACCGGCGGCACCGTCGGCTACGCGATCACGCTCGGCAGCGGACGCCGTCCCGCGGGGGAGGACGCCGCCGACGTCGCGCCCGGCGCCGTCGTCGTGCTGAGCACCGGCGAGGTCGACTGGGGGGAGACCATCGACCCGTTGCTCGAGTACACGGCCCTCGACGGATCCGGCGACGCCTGGGTCGACGACCTGACCGGCTACAGCTTCACCCGGCCGGCCGCCGAGGACTGCGCGGCCATCAGCCCGCCCGGCGGCGCAGCGGTGGTTCCGCAGTCCGGCGAGCCGGTGCCGGTCCCGGGACTGCCCGACCCGAGCACCGTGACCTCCGCGGGCATCGCCGACGGCGCACCGGCCGTCGCGGTCGCAGCAGCGGAGGCGGCCGCGGTCACCGGCGGCGTCCCGTGGCCGCTGCTGGCCGCCGGCGGGTCGCTGATCGCGACCGGCGCCGGACTCACCCTCGTCGCCGGGAGCCGGCGGCCCGGGGCGGGGCGCCGGACGCCGTCGTCCACCGGGAGCGGCTGAGCGCTCCGTCGGCGACGATGGACAGGTGGCCCGCCCCGAGGACGCCCTGGCTCCGGACCTCCCCGCCGAGCACGTGCCCGGGGACGTGGCCGATGTCCCGGGTGCGGCACCCCGGCCGGCCGAGACCTGGCTGCGCATCGTGCAGGTGCACGACCGCATCACCCGCCGCGTCGACTCCGCCCTGCACCGCCGGCACGACCTCTCGCTCACCGGGTACGAGGCGCTGCGCCGGATCGCCGAGGCCCCCGGCGAGCGGGCCTCGATGGGAGAGCTCGCCGAGGCGCTCGGCATCTCCCGCGCCGGGGTGACCAGCACCGTCACCCGCCTGGTCACCGAGGGGCTCGTCGTCCGGGAGCGCTCGTCGGGTGACAAGCGGCTGCTGCACGCCCGGCTCACCCCCGCCGGACGGGCCAAGGTCGAGGAGGCCCGCCCGACGCACGACGACCTGGTGGCGCACCTGCTCACCCTCCTGGGGGACGACGCCGCCGTCGTCACCGACGCCCTCGCCCGCGTCTCCGCGGCGGCCCGGACCCGCCGCTGAAGAAGGACCCCCTGCCCCCCGCCACTCGCAGGCTCGCGACGGGACCCTGCAGGGGGCCGCGCCCACCTGTCCGCGGACACTTCAAGCCCGTAGTGTTTCCGTTCCACCAAGTGCGGGCAGGACGCGATCATGCAGGTGGGGATCGAGCAGTGCTCCGTGGTCGTGCCGACCGTCGGCCGGCCGTCGCTGGACGTGCTGCTCGACGCCCTCGCGCAGGCCCCGGGACCGCGCCCGGCCGAGCTGGTGCTGGTCGACGACCGGCCCACCGGCGAGCCGCTGCGCCCCGAGCGGTCCGGCCTGCCGCCCGTGCGGGTGGTGCGCACCGGGGGCGGTGGACCGGCCCGCGCCCGCAACCTCGGCTGGCGCAGCGTGCGCACCGAGTGGGTGGCTTTCCTCGACGACGACGTCGTCCCCGACCCCGACTGGTACCAGCGGCTGGCCGAGGACCTCTCCGACCTGCCGGGCGACGTGGCCGGCAGCCAGGGCCGGGTGCGGGTGCCGCTGCCGGAGGACCGCCGGCCCACCGACTGGGAGCGCGGCACCGCCGGCCTGGCCACCAGCTCCTGGATCACCGCCGACCTCGCCTACCGCCGCGCCGCCCTGGCCGCCGTCGGCGGCTTCGACGAGCGCTTCCCGCGCGCCTTCCGCGAGGACTCCGACCTGGCGCTGCGGGTGATGGACACCGGCGCCCGGCTGGTCCGCGGGCGGCGCTGGATCACCCACCCGGTGCGCCCGGTCGACCGCTGGGTGAGCGTCCGGGTGCAGGCCGGCAACGCCGACGACGTCCTCATGCGGCGGCTGCACGGCCCCGGCTGGCGCGAGCGCGCCGACGCGCCGCTGGGCCGCCGGCCGCGGCACCTGGCCGTCACCGCCGCCGGGCTGGCCGCCGTCGGGCTGGCCGCCGCCCGCCGGCCGCGCGCCGCGCTCGCCGCCGCCGCGGCCTGGGCTGTCGGCACGGGTGAGTTCGCCTGGGCGCGGATCGCCCCCGGCCCGCGCGACCGCGCCGAGGTCGGCACCATGCTCGCCACCAGCGCCCTGATCCCGCCGCTGGCCACCGGGCACTTCCTGCGCGGCGCCGTGCAGCACCGCCGGGTCCGGCCGTGGCGCGGCCTGCCCGACCTGGTGCTGTTCGACCGCGACGGCACCCTCGTGCGCGACTACCCGTACAACGGCGACCCGGCGCTGGTGACGCCCGTGCCCGGCGCGCGGGAGGCCGTCGACGCGCTGCGCGCCCGCGGCGTCCGGGTCGGCGTGGTGAGCAACCAGTCCGGTGTGGCCCGCGGGCTGATCACCCGCGCCCAGGTCGACGCCTGCATGGCCCGGCTCGACGAGCTGCTCGGCCTGTTCGACACCGTCCAGGTCTGCCCGCACGGGCCGGACGACGGGTGCACCTGCCGCAAGCCCGCGCCCGGGATGGTCAAGGCCGCCTGCGCCGAGCTCGACGTCGACCCGGCCCGCTGCGTGGTCGTCGGCGACATCGGGGCCGACGTCGAGGCCGCGGCCGCCGCCGGGGCCTCCGGGATCCTCGTCCCCACGCCGGTGACGCGGCGGGCCGAGGTCGAGGCGGCCCCGCGTCGCGCCGCCACGATCACCGAGGCGGTCGCGCAGGTCCTGGCGGGTGAGTGGTGAGCGAGCTGGCGAGCTCACCCGTGAGCACAGCACCCCGGGGAACGCGGCCGACGAGCGCCAGCGAGGAGGACGCGTGACCCGCACGGTCCTGGTCGCGCGGCTGGACTCGGTCGGCGACGTCCTGGTCCAGGGGCCGCTGGTGCGGGCCGTGGCCGCCGGCGCCGACCGCGTCGTGTTCCTCGCCGGCCCCGCCGGCGCCGAGGCGGCCCGGCTGCTGCCCGGCGTCGACGAGGTCTGGACCTGGGCCTGCCCCTGGATCCTCGGCGACCCGCCGCCGGTCGTCGCGGACGACCTCGCCGCGCTCACCGACCGGGTCCGGGCCCTGGCTCCCGACGAGGCCGTCGTCTCCACGTCCTTCCACCAGTCGCCCCTGCCGCTGGCGCTGGTGCTGCGCACCGCCGGCGTGCCTCGGATCTCCGCGATCAGCGTCGACTACCCCGGATCGCTGCTCGACGTCCGCCACCGGGTGGACGACGACCTGCCCGAGCCCGAGCGGGCCCTGTCCCTGGCCCGCGCCGCGGGTTTCGACCTGCCGGCCGGCGACGCCGGCCGGCTCGCCGTGCGCCGACCCCTGTCCCCGGTGGCGCACGAGCCCGGCTACGTCGTCGTCCACCCCGGGGCGAGCGTCCCCGCGCGCGCCTGGCCGGCCCAGCGCTGCGCCGAGGCGGTGGCGGCGCTCGCCGACGCCGGCCACCGGGTGCTGGTCACCGGCGGGCCGGGGGAGCGCGCGCTCACCGCGGCCGTCGCCGGCACCCGCGGCGCCGACCTCGGCGGTGCGCTGGGCCTGGCCGAGCTGGCGGCGCTGCTCGACGGCGCCACCGCGGTCGTCGTCGGCAACACCGGCCCGGCGCACCTGGCCGCCGCCGTCGGGACCCCGGTGGTCTCGCTGTTCTCCCCGGTCGTGCCCGCCGCGCGCTGGGCGCCCTACGGCGTCCCCACCGTGCTGCTCGGCGATCAGGACGCCCCCTGCCGGCTGACCCGGGCCCGCGAGTGCCCGGTGCCCGGCCACCCCTGCCTCGCGTCGGTGACCGCGGACGACGTCGTCGCGGCTGTGGAGAAGTTGGTGAGCTCGTGAGGGTCCTGCTCTGGCACGTGCACGGCTCGTGGACGACGGCGTTCGTCCAGGGCCGCCACGAGTACCTGCTCCCCGTCGTGGACGGCCCCGGGGGGAGTCGTAGCCCGGACGGCCTCGGCCGGGCGCGCACCTGGGAGTGGCCGGCGTCGGCCCGCGAGGTGACCCCCGAGCAGCTGCGCGACGAGGACGTCGACGTCGTCGTGCTGCAGCGCACCCGCGACCTGGAGCTGGTCCGGGAGTGGCTGGGCCG
>DATIMX010000334.1:0-33206 GCA_035474935.1 Geodermatophilus sp.
TCAGCGTGGCCGCGCGGACGCCGAGGGCATCGGCCAGCTCCCGCTGACTGGCGACCGCCCCGGGGCGCAGCGCCACCAGGACCAGCCAGACGGCGCGCGACCCACCGGCGGCCGTCAGTCGCGCGTCGAACGCCCGGCTGATTTCCCGGGCCACCCGGTCGAGGAGCAGTCCGATCGGCGGACCGCCGGGAGGCCGCGGCACGGCTCCACCCTACCAAGAACGGCAGGAGCCTGACGTTTCGGTACCTAACGCTCTGGCGTAGCCTCGGAGGCGCCCGACCCTCCCCAGGAGGCGCGAGATGACCGCGATCCCGACAGCTCCCGCCGTCCGGCTGCGGCTGGGCCGCTCGCCCCGCCGGGTGGTCCTGCTGGTCCACCTGACCGCCTCGCTCGGGTGGTTCGGCGCCGACGTCGTCCTCGGGGTGCTCGCGGTGACCGGGTTCGTCTCGGACGACCCCGCGCGCGTGGCCGCCTGCTACACGGCCCTGCACGTCTTCGCCGTCCCGGTCCTGCTCACCCTGGGCCTGACCAGCCTCGGATCGGGGCTGGTGCTCGGGCTGGCCAGCCGCT
Source organism: Geodermatophilus sp. (assembly GCA_035474935.1). Taxonomy (GTDB): domain Bacteria; phylum Actinomycetota; class Actinomycetes; order Mycobacteriales; family Geodermatophilaceae; genus Geodermatophilus. Next base: position 571 of record DATIMX010000334.1, read on the forward strand.
GGGGCGTCGTCCGCACCCGCTGGGTGCTGGTCAAGCTGGTCATCAACCTGGTGCTGGTCGCGCTGGTGCCCGTGCTGCTGCAGCCCCGGCTGGCCGAGGTCGCCCGGCAGGCGCGCCAGGTCGACCCCGGGCTGGCCGAGCGGCTCGGGCGGATCCCCCTGGACCTGCTGTTCCCGGCCTTCGTGTCCGGCACGGCGCTGCTGGTCGCCTCGGTCCTCGCCGTCTGGAAGCCGTGGGGACCGACCCGCCGGCCGTGATCCCCGACGCCGGCCACGGCGGGCGCACGACGGCCGCACCGACCGGTCGAGCCACAGCCGGCGCCGCAGCAGCTGCCGCCGGAGGACTCGACCCGCCCAACTCCGCGTCCGCCGTGATCATGGGGTTGTTGCCGCTGGCGGCGGCGTGTCCGCGCGTGTCGCCTGCGGCAACCCCATGATCAACTCGGGAGGGCAGGAGTAGAGGCGGAGGCGCGCCGCCAGCAGGTCCGCAACAGAGGTGCCCGGAAAGAGAACAGCGGCCCCGTCCCGGAGGACGGAGCCGCTGTGCTGTCTCAACCAGACGTGCACCCGAAGGGATTCGAACCCCTAACCTTCTGATCCGTAGTCAGATGCTCTATCCGTTGAGCTACGGGTGCCTGTGTTCAGTTGTACCGCGCGGAGGCTCCGGGATTTGAACCCGGGATGGGGATTAACCCAAACCGCATTAGCAGTGCGGCGCCATAGACCGGACTAGGCGAAGCCTCCCGGGGTCCGAGTCCCCTCGGAACCACCGAGGAGAGAGACTACCAGCGCCCCGGGAGGCCGTCCGCCGGGGGTCCCCGCCGCCGGCGGAGCGCCTCAGGCGGCGAGGGGCTCGGACACCCGCTCCCCGGCCGGACGACGGCCCGGCACGAGCGTCACCAGCACCGCGAGGGCGGCCCCCGCGACGGCGAGCAGCAGGCTGCCGCTGACCCCGGTCCGGCTCTCGATCAGCGCACCGCCGAGCGCGGCCCCGACCGCCGAGGCGCCGGTGGCCATCGTCGACAGCCAGGTGAAGGCCTCGGTGGTGGCGTGCGCCGGGGCGATCGCGCCCACCAGCGAGTTCTGCACCGTCAGCGTCGGGGCGATCGCCGTCCCGCCGAGGAACAGCAGCGCGCCGAGCACCCACGGGTCGGACGCCGCGGCGAGCGGGGCCAGGCCGATCGTCACGCCCAGCAGCAGCCAGCGGTACTGCCGCGGCAGCGAGACGCTGACCACCCGGGCGCCGAACCACAGCCCGCCGGCCACCGAGCCCAGCGACCACAGGGCCAGCAGGACGCCGGACAGGCCGGGCGACCCGGCCGCGTCGGCGAAGGCGGGGATCGCGACCTCCAGGGCGCCGAAGCCGAGCATCAGCGCCGCGCCGCTGACCAGCACCCGGGGCATGCCGGGCGCGAGGACCGTGGCGAACGGGCTGGCCCGGTGCGCCACCGGCACCGGGACCCAGCCGCGCATCGCACCCGAGGTCGCGACGCCGAGCGCACCGGCCACGGCCAGCGCCCCGGCCACGGCCAGCGCCCACGCCGGCGCGGCCAGCACGGCGAGCGCGGCGACGAGGGTGGGGCCGGCCACGAAGACCAGCTCGGTGGCGGTGGCGTCGAGGGCGTACGCGGTGCCGCGCACCCGCGGGTCGACCCGGGACCACAGCGCGCGCACCGCGCCGGACACCAGCGGCGTCCCGGCGCCGGCGGCGGCCGAGGCGGCGACGATCGCCGCCGTCGGGGCACCTCGGAGGACGACGGCCACGAGCAGGGTCAGCAACAGCGGGTACGTCGCGGCCTGGGCCAGCAGCACCGGGCGCGGGGTGCGGCGGTCGGCCAGCCGGCCGAGCACCGGCGCCATCCCGGCCATCGCCAGGCCGTAGGTGGCCGCCGCGAGGCCGGCGACGGCGTAGGAACCGGTCTGCTGCTGCACCATGAGCAGCAGCGCGAGCGGGACCATGGCCGACGGGAGACGGCCGGCGAAACCGGCCACCAGCAGCACCGGAGCGGACGGCAGACGCCAGACGGACAGGTACGAACGCACAGCGGACTCACTTCGGATAGCACGCGAACGGGAAGAGTAGGGGGTCAAACACTGTTGACTCCCTACACGCTACGGACGGCGGCGTAGGTGGTCAAGTGCGTTACGCCACCTACGGCGTGTCGACGGCACCTCAGCGGTAGGGGATTCCATGGACTACGACACCTACGGGTCCACAGCGGTCGAGCTGGCCATCGACCTGGCCAACGCCGACCGGGACGCCGGACCGGACTGGGCCACGGCGTTCCTGCGCGCCCACGACGAGTGGTTCTCGCCCGGCAGCGTCCTCGGCCTCTCCCCCGACGAGACCGGCCAGGCGGCCACGACCGCCGACCTGGTCCGCGCCGTCGCCGTCGCCCAGTCGGAGGGCGAGGTGATGGACCGGCTCAACGCGCTGCTCGCGCTCGCCCACCCGAAGCCCTACGCCACCGACCACGACGGCGCGTTGCACCTGCACTACGCGCGCCCCGACGCGCCACTGCTCGAGCAGCTGACGACGACGGTCGCGATGGGCCTGTCCCAGGTCGTCGTCCAGCACGGCTGGCAGCGGATCGGCGTCTGCTCGGCCGAGGGCTGCGACGACGTCTACGTCGACACCTCGCGCAACGCCAGCCGCCGGTACTGCTCCAACACCTGCGCCAGCCGCTCGACGGTCGCCGCCTACCGGGCCCGCCGCAAGGCCTGAGACCTAGTCGTCGGACGACGCCGCCCCGGGACGGAGGCGGCCGAAGACGTCGAGGGCGACCCGCTCGGCCCGGTGCCGCAGCGCGGACGCCGGGCCGGTCACGGCGCTCACCGGCAGGCGCTCGAACCGGTAGCCGGCGAACTCCCTCGGCGTGGCGCCGAAACGGGTCTTGAACCGCATCAGCGACTCGACCCCGCCGGACTCCCCCATGTCGTAGTACCGGCAGCCGCCGAGGGTCGCGTACTCGATCGCGTGCCGGTGCAGCAGGTCGTTGGCGCGGACCGGTCCGGCCACGTCCCGGTCGCTGGCTGCCCGCCAGGCGAGCGCGACCTCGCCCTGCACCAGCGTGATCATGGCCGCGACCACCACGCCGTCGAGCCGGGCGAGCCACACGGTGAACGTCTTCCCCAGCGACTCGGACAGGGTGAGGAGCCGGGCCAGCGGCTCGTTCGCGCGCCCCCTGCGGCGGGCGACCGGCAGCGGGATGCCGCGCTCCCGGGCCCGGCGTTCGATCCACCCCTCGTAGAGGCGGTAGAACTCCAGGACCGCCGCCTCCCCGTGGCACGGCTCGACCGTCACACCCTCCTTCTCCGCCTTGCGGATCGCCTTGCGCGCCATCTTGGAGAAGCGCGCCCACAGGCCGTCCCAGTCCCGGTCGAGGTCGAGCACGTGGTGCACCTCGGGGAGCTCGTGGGCCCCCGCCGCACGGGCCGCGGCCGCCCAGAGCGGCGCCTGCTCGAAGTCCGGCCGCACGGTCGTCCGCAGCGCACGGCTGCTCCGCAGGTCGGCGACGACGAGCGCCACGTCCTCGGCGCGCACCGGGGTCACCGAGAGCAGCCCACCGGCGCCCCAGGTGGACGGCATGGAGAACTCGCTGGTGAGGCCTCGGGGCAGCCGCGTCCGGCGGACCAGCGGCAGGACGAGGGGTGCGCCCTCGCGGGTCTCGTAGAGCCGCGAGGCGTCCTCCCACGGCCCGTGCGCGCAGACCGCGTCCAGCCACGCCGGCGTCTGGCTCGGCAGCACCGACCCGCTCGCGTCGACGAGGGCCTCCCACGTCGCGCGCGGTGCCGGCGAGGCCGTGCAGAGCCCTGCCATGTGCCCGTCCCCCCTCGCCACGAGTGGCGCGTCGCGCCCTCCGGACGCCGACAGTTGTACCAAGCAACGGACGCCCGCGGACCGGTGCGCGCCACCCGCTGGAGGAAGGACCCCCTGTCCCCACCGTAGGGGGATCCCGTCCTCCCCACTCCCCGCAGGAGGGCCCGCGACGGGGCCCTGCAGGCGGCAGGGGGTACGGCTAGCGTCGGAGCATGCGGGGCGCCCGACACTGGGACGCGCGCCTGCACTCCCTGGTCGGCGGACTGCCGGACACCCCCGCCGACGTCTGGCTGCGCCGGCTCACCACCGCCGCCGACCACGGCCGCCTGTGGATGGCAGTCGGCACCCTGCTGGCCCTCCGCCGCGGGGCGCTGCGCCGCGGCGCGGTCCGCGGGCTGGCCTCGATGGCGGTCTCCAGCGGGGTGGTCGACTCCGCGCTCAAGCCGGTGTTCGGCCGCCGTCGTCCCGACCTCGGGGCGCACCCGGTGCACCGCCTGCTGCACGAGGCGCTGACCACGCACTCCTTCCCCAGCGGGCACTCCTCGTCGGCCGGGGCGTTCGTCACCGGCGTCGCGCTGGAGTGCCCCGCGGCCGGGGCCGCGCTCGCGCCGCTGGCGCTCGCCGTCGGCTACTCGCGGGTGCACGTCGGCGTGCACTACCCGGGGGACGTCGTCGTCGGCCTGGCCGTCGGCGCGGCGGTCGCCGTGGGCGGCCGGCACTGGTGGCCGGTGCGGCCGGCGGCCCCCGCCCGGGTGCGCACGGCGCGCTCCGCCCCGGCGCTGCCCGGCGGCGAGGGTCTGGTCGTCGCGGTGAACCCGCGGTCGGGCCCCGCGGACTACCACCCGGCCGGGGAGGTCCGCCGGCTGCTGCCCCGTGCCGAGGTCCGCGAGCAGTCCGCGGGGACGACGATCGCCGACCTGCTGGAGGAGGCGGCCCGCTCCGGCCGGGCACGGGCGCTCGGGGTGGCCGGCGGCGACGGCAGCGTCGCGGCGGCCGCGGCCGTGGCGGTCGCCCACGGCCTGCCGCTGGCGGTGCTGCCCGCCGGCACGCTCGACCACTTCGCCCGGGACGTCGGCGTGCGCTCCCTCGAGGCCGCGGCCGACGCCGTCGTCTCCGGCCAGGCGGTCGAGGTCGACGTCGCCGAGGTCAACGGGACGCCGTTCCTCAACACCGCCAGCATCGGCAGCTACCCGGAGATGGTCCGCCGTCGCGACGCGCTGGCCGGGCGGCTGGGCCGGTGGACGGCGATGACGGTGGCCGTGGCGCAGACGCTCCGCCGGGGGACGCCGGTGTCGCTGTTGCTCGACGGGCGGCCGGTGTCGGTGTGGGTGCTCTTCGTCGGCAACGGCCGCTACACCCCGCGCGGGCTGGCCCCCGCGTGGCGGCCCCGGCTGGACGACGGGCTGCTCGACGTCCAGTACTGCGCGCCGACGTCCCCTTCAGCCGCACCCGCGCCGTGCTGGGCGCGCTGCTGGGCCTGGGCTCGCACGTGGCCGGCCACGCCGAGACCCAGGTGCGGCGGGTGCGGGTGGTGTCCCGGTCGGGCCCACAGGTGGTGGCCTACGACGGCGAGACGGGGGAGCCGGCCACCGCCTTCGACTTCACCGAGGCGGGGACGCTGACCGTCTACTGCTGCCGCACCGCTTGACCCAGCGGAGTGGCGGCGATCTCACTACGGTCCGAGCAGGGGTGTCCCGGCGCGTGCCGGGGCACTGAGCCGACCAGAGTCCCCGAACCGAAACGAGGTCACCCATGTTGGTCCGCCGGATCGCCCGGCCGTTGCTCGCGTCGTCGTTCGTCTACGGCGGCATCGACACCCTGCGCAACCCGCAGAGCCGGGTGCCGGGTGCCGCGCCGGTCGTCGAGCAGATCACCGCCGCGGCCGACCAGCAGCTGCCGGTCCAGGTGCCCCGCGACGTCGAGCAGTGGGTCAAGATCGACGCCGGGGTCAAGGTCGCCGCCGGGTCGCTGCTGGCGCTGGGCAAGCTGCCCCGCCTGTCCGCCCTCGCCCTCTCGGCCAGCATCGTGCCGACCACGCTGGCCGGGCACCGCTTCTGGGAGCACGACGACCCCAAGGAGCGCTTCGGGCAGACCTCGCACTTCCTCAAGAACCTGGGTCTGCTCGGCGGGCTGCTGATCGCCGCCGTCGACACCGAGGGCAGGCCGTCGGTCGGCTACCGCGCCCGCCGCGCCGCGACCAAGGCCGCCGACAGCACCGAGAAGAGCCTGGAGAGGGCGCAGAAGCGCGCCGCCAGGGCTCAGCGGAAGGCCGAGAAGCAGTACAAGAAGGCCTCCCGCTGAGCGACCCGCTCCCGCCCGCGGCCGCGCTCCGGAGGATCGCCTTCCTCCTGGAGCGCGCCCGCGAGCCCACGCACCGCGTCGCGGCCTTCCGCACCGCCGCGGCCGTCGTCGACGCCCTCGGCCCCGAGGAGCTCGACCGGCGGATCCGGACCCGGACGCTGACCGACCTGCGCGGCATCGGGCCCAAGACGGGTGCGGCGATCGTGCAGGCGCACGCCGGCGAGGTGCCCGAGTACCTGGCCCGCCTCGAGGAGACCCACGGCGAGCTGGTGCCGCTGGCCGACGACGTCGCGGAGTTCCGCTCGCTGCTGCGTGGTGACCTGCACGTGCACTCGGACTGGTCCGACGGCGGCAGCCCGATCCGCGAGATGGCCGAGGCCGCGATCGGCCTGGGCCACGAGTACGTGGCGCTGACCGACCACTCACCGCGGCTGACCGTCGCCAACGGGCTGTCCCCCGAGCGGCTGGAGCGACAGCTCGACGTCGTCGCCGCGCTCAACGAGGAGCTCGCCCCCTTCCGGATCCTCACCGGCATCGAGTGCGACATCAACGTCGACGGCAGCCTCGACCAGACCGACGAGCTGCTCGGGCGGCTGGACGTCGTCGTCGCCAGCGTGCACTCCGACCTGCGCGCGGACTCCACGGTGATGACCGAACGGATGCTGGCCGCGGTCGCGAACCCGCACACCGACGTCCTCGGGCACTGCACCGGCCGGCTGCTGGTCCCCCGCGAGCAGCGGGAGGGACGACGCCAGCGGCCGCGGCCGGAGAGCACCTTCGACGCCGAGGCGGTGTTCACCGCGTGCGTCGAGCACGGCACCGCGGTGGAGATCAACTCCCGGCCCGAGCGGCTGGATCCGCCGCTGCGGCTGCTCACCCTCGCCGTCGACCTGGGCTGCGAGTTCGCCGTCGACACCGACGCGCACGCCCCCGGCCAGCTCGACTGGCAGGGCAACGGTTGCGAGCGGGCGGTCGAGTGCGGGGTCCCGCCCGAGCGGGTGGTCAACAGCTGGACCGCGGACCGGCTCCTGGAGTGGACCGCCGGTTGAGCCGAACGGCCCGGCCATCCGCGGGCCCCTCGCCAGGGCACCCGGCCCGACGGCCCGCCCCCGCTCCGGCCCCACCTCCGGCGCGGCGTCCGGTGCGGGATCCACCCGGCGCCGGCGCCGCAGGAACCGCGGCGGGCGGCCGGCCGCGAGGTCGTCGAGCCGGCCCAGCGACGCCACTGCCGCGAGGAGCAGCACCCCGGTCGCGGCGTACTGCAGCAGACCGCCCTGCACCGTGGCGGTGTGGAACCGGGCCAGCGGAGTGGCCGCCAGCGCCGGTGGGGTGAGGGCGACGACCACGTCCACCCAGAGGACCGCCGTCAGCGTGTGGCCGTGCACCAGTGATGCGACCGGCCGCAGACCGCGGACCCCGTCCAGCCACCGCATCCACGGCTCGATCCGGAGCAGGACCAGGACCCCGCCGAGGGAGAACAGCGTGGCAGCGGCCGGGTTGGCGTCGGGGCTGGCGGTGCCGTAGACGGGCTGCTGCCACAGCGCCAGGCCGACCCCCGCGGCCGCGAGCACCGCGCCCACCGCGAGCGCGACCTCCGTCGGCACCCTCCGCACCCTGCCGTCGTGGTGGGCCGACCCGACCAACCAGCACCCGGTGTAGCCGCACACCCCGAGCACGACGTCGGCCGTGGAGCCGGTCGGGTTCACGACGCCCACCGCCGCCAGCACCATCGTCGACAACGGCAGCGCCATCACCCGCAGCGGCCACCGGCGGGACGACCACAGCAGCGGCGGGGTCAGCAGGACCAGCCAGAGCCAGGTCCGGACGAACCACAGGGACCCGGTCAGGCCGAGCCCCTCGGTGGAGACCGGCGGGTCGGTCAGAGGCAGCACCCACCGCCACGCGGTGCTCCAGGTCAGGGGCGCCGAGCCGGCCATGACATCCCACCGCCAGCCCTCGAGGGTCATTACCGCCACCACCGTGGCGCCGAACACCCAGAACGGGACGAGCAGGGCCGCGACGGCCCGGCGGAGGTAGGCGCGACCGGAGCCCGCCGCGTCCAGGTGGCCCGCGGCCGCCGCGCCACCCGCGGCGAAGAGCACGCCCAGGGCCGGGAACACCAGGGACGGCCACGCACGGCCGGAGACGGCCGCGGCGAGGACCAGCCCCAGTGCGATGACCGGGAGCAGCCGGACGTAGGTGCTCTCCGGGCGCCTCACGACGGCGCGCCCCGGCCCGTCGCCTCTCCCACGGCCTCCCACACCTGCGGGTCCTCCCCGCCGAGCTGCCAGACGGCGATCCCGCGCAGTCCCGCCGTCACGGCGACCTCCTGCTTCGCCGCGAGCGAGCGGGCGTCCTCGAACCAGACCGTGTGCTGCTCGCTCCCGTCGACGTAGCCGAAGGTCCAGGCACCGGCAGTCGCGTCCCACCGGGGTTCGGCGCCGACGTCCTCGGCGAGCGCCACGGCGTCGGCGGCCTGCACGGTGGTGCCCCGGTCCCCGACCCAGTCGTAGCCGTAGGTGGCCATCCCGAGCACCAGCTTCTCGCGGGGCACCCGGTCGACGGCGTACGCGACCACGTCCTGCACCCATGCCGTCGGTGCGACCGGGCCCGGTGGGCTCCCGCTCCAGGAGTGGTCGTAGGTCATGAGCCGCACCTGGTCGGCCACCTCCCCGATGACCCGGTAGCTGTACGCGAGGGCGTCGGTCGCCTCCTCGTCCCGGGCGGGGACCGGCACGGTGAGCAGCAGGCCGTGCGCGTGCAGGTCGTCGCGCAGGCCGGTGAGGAAGTGCGTGAACGACGGCCCCGCCATCGGCGGCAGGGCCTCGTAGTCGACGTCGATGCCGTCCCAGCCGCTGGTGAGCGCCAGGTCGACCAGTGCCCGGCGGTGGCCGGCGGCGGCCACCGGGTCGGCGAGGAGCCGGGCCGTCGCCTCGCCCTGCCACTCGTCGTCGGCGTAGTTCTGCACCGTCGGTATCACCAGGACGTCGTCGTCGGCGGCCAGCCGGTCGAGCACGTCGGGCGGCGGTGGGGTGGTCGAGAGCGTCCCGTCCGGCTGCACGCTCACCCACGTCGGACTGACCTCGGTCACGCCGCCGACGTCGAGCGCCGTCCCGAGGGACGCGGGAGCCCGCGGGTCCCAGACGGGCAGCCAGGCCGCCGCCACGATGTGCTCGGTCCGGTCCGGCGTCCACGGCCGGAGGACGGCGACGGTCGCCGCTGCGGCGAGGACGACGGCGACCAGGGCCACGAGGGGTCCGCGCCGCCTCACGACCGCACCGCCGCCGGCCGCGCGGCCGCCCGGACCACGTCCTCGTCCACGTGCGCGGTGCGGGCCTGCCTGTGCCAGCCGAGCCGCACGCCGCGCAGCGCCGTCCCGAGCGACGCGTAGAGCAGGTAGGCGCGGAGGGGTTCGGAGACGAACCGGTACAGCGGCACCACCAGCAGGTGCGCCGGCCGCTCTCCGAGCAGGCGGACCGCCACGACCGCCACTGCGCCGTGGACCAGCGCGAACGACGCGGTCAGGCCGAGGACCGGCAGCGGGCCCTGCGCGGCGAGCATCTGCAGCGCCACGACAGCCACCAGCGGCGTGAACAGCACGGGCAGCAGCACGGTCAGCACCGTGACCGGCATGGTCAGCATGCCGAGCCAGCCGTAGCGAGGGCGGAGGAGCATGTTCCGGTGCCGCCAGACGGCCTGCAGGCTGCCGTATGTCCAGCGCACCCGCTGGCGCAGCAGCGCGTCGACGGTCTCCGGGGCCTCGGTGAGGGCGACCGCGTCGTCCGCCTGTTCCACCCGCCAGCCGTACTGGTGGAGCATCAGCGTGAGGTCGCAGTCCTCGGCCAGGGTGGCGCCGCTGTACCCGCCGGCCTGCAGGACGGCCGCCGTGCGCCAGGCCGCGCAGGCACCGGGCACGACCATCACCGCGTCGAGCAGCGCCGCCGCGGACCGGTCGACGCCGATCTGGGTCAGGTACTCCAGCGCCTGCCACCGGGTGAGGAGGGTGCGGGTGTGGTTCGCGACCTTGACCACGCCGGCCACCGCACCGACGTCCGGCCGGTGGAAACCCCCCATGAGGGCCCCGACCGCGGTCGGGGTCAGCAGTGTGTCGGCGTCGATGGTCACGACGAAGGGCTGCTCGACCTCGGCGAGACCCCGGTTGAGGGCCGACCACTTGCCCCGGTTGGGCTGCCGGAGCAGGCGGACGCGCGGATCGCGCCGGGCCACGTCGAGCACCCGGGCGGCCGTCGCGTCGGCACTGCCGTCGTCGACCACGACGACCTGCTCGACCGGGTACGCCGACGCGAGCACCGCCTCCAGGGTCCGGCCGATCACGGGTTCCTCGTCGTAGGCGGCGATGAGCACGGCGACCGGAGGCCGTGCCGCCGTCACCCGCCGGGACGCCCGGCGGGCCCGGACCAGCGCGAGCGCGGCGTTGAGCAGTCCGAGACCGAGCATGGTGGTGACGGCCGCGACGAACAGGACGGTCCCGAGGGAGCTCGGCCACACGGCGAGCACCGTGACCAGGTGCACGGCGACGTGGTCCCAGGTCGTCGCCGCGACCGGCCCCGTCCGTGTCCGCAGGTCCGCCGACACCTGGGGCATCGCGGTGAAGGTGTACCCGGCGGCCCGGGCCTCCCCGATCAGCCGCTCGACGTAGGCGAGTGTCCGGGACCGGTCGGTGCCGCCGCTGTCGTGCAGCAGGACGGTGATGTGCTCCTGCGTGCCGAGAGGGGGCAGGGGGATGTCGCCGGTCTCCTCGCCCGAGGCGTGGGCCCAGTCGTGCGGGTCGAAGTCGTGCGACACCACCGCGTACCCCAGCTGCTGGGCGCGCAGGATGCCCGGCGCGTCGGCCCGCATCGAGCCTTCGTCGTTCCCCTCGTAGGGGAGGCGGAAGTAGGACGCGTACTGCCCGGTCCGGGCACGCATGATGCGGTCGGTCAGGGCGATCTCGGCCTGTTCGCGGAAGGCCGTGGCGAGGTTCACGTCGACGTGGGTCAGTGAGTGGTTCCCGAGCGCGTGCCCCTCCCGCGCGATCCGCCGCATGATCTCCGGGCGGCGCACCATCTGGTCCCCGGTGACGAAGAAGGTCGCCGGGACGCCGTGCTCGCTGAGCAGATCGAGCAGGCGGGGCGTGTACACGGGGTGCGGCCCGTCGTCGAAGGTCAGCGAGATCGTCCGCCCGGGGGTCCCGTCGTAGCCGTAGCGCTGCAGCGCGTACTGCGCGTCGCCGGCCTCCTCGGCCTCCTCGGGGGAGAGCTGGGCCACGACCTCTTCGTCGAACGGTTCCTGGCCGTAGGTCACCCCCTCGACCGCCAGCAGCCGGACGACGCGCACCAGCGGCCCCTCCCCGATCACCGGCGGCTGGCCCACGTCGAGCACCGTCGGGCCGTCCGGGACCGGAGCCCCGGCGAGCGCCGGCGCGGCGACCACCTCCGGCACCACGACCGCGGCCGATCCACCGACGCCGGCCACGAGCAGCAGCAGGACGACGCGCAGGCAGCGCCAGCGCCGTCCGGAGGGGTTGACGAAGACCGGCGTCAGGTCGGGTCGCCGGACGGGCAGCGGCCGCGGGGGCGAGTGACGACCCATGGGAGTCCTTGCGTGCGACGTGCGGACGGAGGATCGACGCGGCGCAGCGGGTCCTGGACAGTGGCGCTCCTCGAGCGCGGCGGTCCCCAGACCACGTCCGCACCGGCGGTGATGTGGGTGTGGACGCGGCCCGGCGCCCGTCCTCGTGCACGGCAACGTGGCGTCACGGTCTCGCAGGCTCAATGGCCGACGCCGCGGCCGCGCTGCCCCTGCAGGCGTGTCTCACGGATGGTCGTCGGACGAGGACTTTCTGCAGTGGCGCAGGAGACGTCAGGTCACCCGGCCACGACCCGCGGGCGGCACCCGGGCCGCCCGCCGTCCGGGGACTGCCGGCCCGGCCCCGGGGCTAGCCGGTCAGCGCCGCCTGCGCGCGCCAGCCCGCCCACGCCGAGGCCACCATCTCCTCGATCCCGTGGGTCGCCGTCCAGCCCAGCTCCCGGCGGATCAGCTCGGCCGAGGCCACCACCCGCGCCGGGTCGCCGGCGCGGCGCGGGGCGACCACGGGCTCGGACCACGGCTGGTCCGCGGTGCCGGTGACCCGCCGGATGGTCTCGACCATCTCCCGCACCGAGACCCCCTCGCCGCGGCCGATGTTCGCCGTCAGCGCCTCGATGCGCCCCTCGGTCAACGCGGCCGCTGCGGCGACGTGCGCCGAGGCGACGTCGGCGACGTGCACGAAGTCACGGATGCAGGTGCCGTCGGGGGTGTCGTGGTCGTCGCCGAACACCTGCGGCGGCCGCCGGGCGCTCAGCTGCCGGAACACCAGCGGCACGAGGTTGGCCGCGCCGCGGTCGGCCAGCGCCGGCTCGGCGGCGCCGGCGACGTTGAAGTAGCGCAGCGCGGCGTAGCGCAGCCCGGTGGCCGGGGCGACGTCGGCCAGCATCTGCTCGCCGATCAGCTTGGTCCGCCCGTAGGGGTTCACCGGCAGGCACGCGGTGCCCTCGTCGACCAGGTCGACGTCCGGGGCGCCGTAGACCGCAGCGCTGGAGGAGAAGACGAACTGCGTCACGCCGGCGGCCGTGACCGTCTCGAGCAGGGCGCGCAGCCCCTCGACGTTCTCCCGGTAGTACCGCAGCGGCTGCCGGACCGACTCCTCGACCTGCTTCTTCGCCGCGAGATGCACCACGCCGCGCACCCCGTGCTCGCGCACCGTGCGGGCCACGGTCTCGCCGTCGGCGACGTCGGCCGGCACGAGGGGGACGTCGCCGATCCGCTCCGGGACGCCCGAGGAGAGGTCGTCGAGCACGACGACGTCCTGCCCCGCGGCGCGCATGGCCGCGACGACGTGCGACCCGATGTAGCCGGCTCCGCCGGTGACCAGCCACGTCACGAGCGGCTCCGGCCGCTCGCCCGGCCGTCCGCGGTCCGCGGCCTGCTCACGATCACCATCCCCCGTCCGGCCCCGTGCTCCGGGACGACGACGCCGTCCCGCTCCCGGGGCGGGCCCAGCTTGGAGGGGCCCTCCCCGCAGGTCAACGGCTCGTCACCTGATGGGTGGCCCCGCGCGCGAGAGCACCGATTCCCAGAACCGGACGTGGTAGTACAGGAAAGCACCACGGGATGCCGACAGCACGCCACCGTGCGACGCACCACCGGTCTCGTCGCCGGTGCAGCGGGCGGCCTGCCCGACACCACTCGACGGGAGGGTCCCACGGGAGTCATCAACGGACACCGAGCGACGGGCGCAGCGCGCCCCGAGGCCGTCGCCGTCGCCCGGGCCGACCCGCGACCTCGGACGTTCTCCGTGGTCCTGTGCGCCTACACGATGGACCGCTGGGCCGACATCGAGCGGGCGGTCGACAGCCTGCGGCAGCAGAGCCGCCGGCCCGACGAGGTCCTCCTCGTCAGCGACCACAACCCCGACCTGCTGGCCCGCGCCACCGCCGCCTTCCCGGACGTGCGCTGCGTCGCCAACGACGGCGCGCAGGGGCTCTCCGACGCCCGCAACACCGGGATCCGCTGCACCACCGGTGACGTCGTCGCCTTCCTGGACGACGACGCCGCCGCCGCGCCCGACTGGGCCGAGCGGCTGCTGGAGGCCTACGCCGACGGGAACGTGATCGGCGTCGGGGGCTGGGTGCGGCCGGACTGGCGGGCGCCGCGCCCGGCCTGGCTGCCCGAGGAGTTCCTCTGGGTCCTGGGGTGCAGCTACACCGGCCTGCCGCGCTCGCGCGCGTCGGTGCGCAACCCGATCGGCGCGAGCATGAGCTTCCGGCGCACGGTGTTCGACGCGGTGGGCGGGTTCGACACGGGCACCGGCCGGGTCGGCCAGGACGCCGCCGGCTGCGAGGAGACCGAGTTCTCCATCCGGGCCACGCAGGTCACCCCGGGCGCACGGATCGTCCTCGAGCCCTCGGCCGTCTGCTGGCACGCGGTGCCGCCGGAGCGGCTGACCCGGCGCTACTTCCGCCGGCGGTGCGCCGCGGAGGGCCGCTCCAAGGCCGTCGTCAGCACGTTGACCGGCGCGGACGCGGCCCTGTCCAGCGAGCAGGCCTACGTCCGCCGGACCCTCCCGGCGGGCGTGCTCCGGGGCCTGCGCGACGCAGCCACCGGGGACCCCACAGGGATCGTCCGCGCCTGGGCCATCGTCGAGGGGACGGCGGTGACCGCGGTCAGCTACCTGCGCGCGCGCCGGCGGCTGCGTCGTCGACCCGACCGGTCCCCGCCGCCCGGCACCGTCGCGGCCCCGGGCGGGCCGGGGTCGGGGGACAGGACGCTGAGGTGACCGGTGGCGCCGCGGCGGTCGGGGGCGTCCCCGTCCGCCGGGTGGCCGAGCTGACCGCCATCGCCCGGAACGCCGCCCGGTTGCTGGCCGGCGCCCGGATGACGGACGCGCCGGCCGTCGGGTCCCTGTCCCGCGAGGCGGAGGCGAGCCTGCGCGACGCCGGCTCCGCGCTCCCCCGGCACTGGACCCTCGGGGACCGGCTGACCACCGTCGCCGACGTGGCCGTGGTCGAGGTGCGCGACGGCGGCGAGCTGGCCGCGGTGCTGAAGCTCGCGCGCACGGCGGCGGGGGACGCGAGCCTGGAGGAACAGCTCGGGGTCCTGGCGCGCCTGGCCACCGATCCGAGGCTCGGGTCGTGGCGCCGCCTGCTGCCCGAGGTGCTGGCCTCCGGGGTCACCGGCGGGCGCCGGTGGTCCGTCGAGCGGGCCGTCCCCGGGACCGTGGGGACGTCGCTGCCCGACTCGGTGAGCCCGCCTGCGGCCGCCCGGAACGCCGTCCACGCCGTCGCCGAGCTGCACCGCAGCACGGGCCGGGCCGTGGTCGCGTCCCCGGGGCTGGTCGACGGCCGGCTGGACCCGGTCCTGGCCCTGGTCGACGAGGTCCCGATGCTGCTGGGCTCCGCGCGCCGGCGGGCGCTGGTCGACCGGCTCCGGGAGCGGGTGCGGTCGGGGCTGGTCGGCCGCACCGTGTGGGTCGGCCGGACCCACGGCGACTACTTCCCCGGCAACGTGTTCTTCGGCCGGTCCGCCGACGTCCGCGGGGTCATCGACTGGGGCCAGTCGCGGGAGGACGACCTCGTCCTGGTCGACCCCGGCACGCTCCTGCTGACGGCACGGGCCGCCGCGCAGGGCACCGGCCTGGGCCGCGTGGTCGGCGACCTGTGCCGCGGGGCCCCGCTCACCGACGCCGAGGTCGCCCTCCTGGAGCTGCACCGGGCCGCCTGCCCGGCCGACCCGCTCGGGGCGGACGTCCTGGCGCTGCTGACCTGGCTGCGCCACGTGGAGAACAACCTGCTGAAGTCGCCGCGCTACCGGTCGAACCCGGCGTGGGTCCACGCCACCCTGGAGACGGTGCTCCGGGCGGCCGGCTGAGCCGGCCGGCTATCCCCCGGCCGTCGCCAGCAGCCGGCGCGCCCGGCGCCGGCTGCGCCCGTAGGCGACCGGGCCGCAGAGCAGACCCAGGCGCTCCAGCCGGGTGAGCACCGGCGGGAACGTGGCCGACTTGTTCTGGTTCTTCCGGGACCTCGGGCTGAGGACGTGCCGCGCACCGGCCGGCAGTCGGCGGACGACGTCGGCCGCGACCGCGCGGTCCTCGGACAGCCACTTCGCGACCGTGGCCGAGAGGCCGACGCCGTAGCGGAACATCTGCCGCCGCAACGCCTCCATCGAGCGCCGGTGGCGGTGCCACATCAGCGCGGCGGGCTCGTACACGATGGCGTGCCCGGCCGTGACCACCCGCCGGAGGACGTCGATGTCCTCACCACCGTGCGCCGGGGTGCCCGCCCCCAGGTCGACGGCGAACCCGCCCATCGCGCGCAGGACGTCGGCGCGGAAGGCCATGTTGGCCCCGGAGCCGAACTGTCCGGCGTCGTAGGGGTAGAGCGGGGTCTCCCGGCGGTGCGTGGTGAGGTCGAAGACCTGCCGCCGGAACCCCTTGTGGAACCCCCCGTACTCCTCCAGCCACAGCTGCGCCTGGGTCTCCTGCTCGGCGGGCAGGATGGCCCCGGTCACGCAGGCGGCCTCCGGGACGGCGTCGAAGGCCTCCACCAGGCGCGCGACCCAGTGCTCGTCGACCAGCACGTCGTCGTCGGTGAAGACGACGTAGGCGCCCCGCGCCGCGGCGAGCCCGGCGTTGCGGGCGAAGGAGAGGCCCTGACGGGGCTCGTGCACCCAGCGCACCCGCGGGTCCCCTCCGAACGCCGCGGTGAACGCGGCGTCCAGCGGGCCGCCGTCGGCGTCGTTGTCCACGACGACGACCTCGAGCGGGCTCCAGGAGCCGGCCAGCACCCGCCGGGTGGTGGCGATGGTGGAGTCGGTGCTGCGGAAGCTGGCGATCGTCACCGTCACGAGCGGCCGCGGCTCCGGCGGCAGCGCCGGGCGCGCGGACGCCCCGGCCGTCGTCAGGTCCTCCGGCGCGGCCGGCGCCGGGACCCCGCGGGCCTCGGCCACGGCCGCCAGCTCGGTGCGGAGCCGCTCCCACGCCTCCTCGGTCGCGGCCTTGACGACGGCACGGTCGTCGCCCTCGACGTCGACCATCCCGACCGGCTGCCCGAGCCAGCGGACGAGGACGCGGGCCGGTGGGTGCTCGGCCGGCCGGTCGGGGTCCGGGTACTCGACCCGCCCGGTGTCCAGGTCGACCGCCAGCACGCGCCGGGGCCGGAAGGCGGCCTCCTCGGGCGCGCTCACCGGTAGTCCGATCCCGGAGCCCGGCGCAGCACCGCGCGTCCCCGCCGGTAGGCCCGCCAGCCCCTCGTGCGCAGGTGCTCGCGCGGCCGGGCGACCGGCACCCCGTCGCCCTCGAGCCACCGGGCGACGTCCCGCGCCGTCGTCGTCCGCGTCACGGTCAGCCGGGCGACCGCGAAGGGGTCCTCGGCCGGCGGGTGCAACGCGTTGCGCACCGCGGCCGCGGCGCGGTACCCGGCGGCCCGTGCCGCCCGGCGCACCCGCGGGCCGTTGTAGCCGTGCGGATAGGCGAGGAGGTCCACCGGCCGGCCGAGCGCGTCCTCCAGCTGCTCCCGGGGCCGCTCGAGCTCCTCGCGCAGCGCCGCCCCGGTCAGGGTGTCCATCTGCGGGTGGCTGTGGCTGTGCGCGCCCAGCTCGACGCCGGACTCCGGCAGCTCCGCCAGCTGCGACCAGGACAGCATCGGGTCGGTCGGCCCCGGCTCGCGGCTCCCGCGGCCCGCCAGCCACCCGGTGGTCACGAACAGCGTGGAGGGCAGGGACCGCGCGGTGAGGGCCGGCAGCGCGTGCTCGGCGAAGTCGGCGTAGCCGTCGTCGAAGGTGACCACCACGGGCCGCGCCGGGGCCGTGCCCGACCGCTCACCGGCCACCAGCTCACCGAAGGTCACCGGCGTGCGCCCGGCCTCGAGCACGGCGTCCAGCTGCCGCTCGAACTCCGCCGGGGAGACGGTGAACGGGGCGATGTGTGCGCCGGGTGTGGTCGTGACGGCGTGGTACAGCAGCACGGGGACGACGGCGGTCACCGCGTCGTCCGCGGCTACCGGCCGCTCACTGCGCACGTGCACCAGCGCCTCCCTCGGCGTCGCTCCGAGGGCGCGCCTGTCGATCCGGTCGGTATGGGGACCCGCGGAACCGTAGCCGCGGACCGGGCGTGGCGGATCGGTTCTGCTCGCGGTCGGTCACGGGGAGGCGTCAGTCCCGGGTCCAGGCCCGCACGTGGTCGACCAGGAGCGTGCGCGGCGCCTGCACGGTCCCGGACGACGTGATGCCGACCATGAGGTACCGCTCGGCGTCCGGCACCGCCCCGTCGTACCCGCCGACCGCCACTCCGTCGTAGTAGAAGGTGACCCCGTCGGGGCGGATGTCGGCCGCGTAGGTGTGCATGCCGGTGGTCGCCCCCGCCACGGTGTGCACCCGCTGGGGGCCGTTCAGGTTGATCGGGTCCTCGCGCGTGCCGGAGTGGACGTTGATCTTGTTGCCCTGGTCGGTGCCGTCGCCCTCGACGACGTCGATCTCCATGTCGTCGGGCCAGGTGTGCCCGGTCAGCCAGAAGCTCGGCCACACCTCCTCGTCGGGGTCGCCGGCGGGCAGCTGCATGCGTGCCTCGACGTAGCCGTAGGTGAAGGCGAACCCCTCCGAGCTCTGCGCCCAGTCGGTGTTGATCGCCGTCCCGAGGTTGGGGTACGTCGTCCCGTCCCGGAGCGCCAGGCCGTCGGTGTTCGGGGTGAGTTCCATCCGGGCCACGCCGTCGGCGATCGACAGGTTGTCCGTGTTCATCAGAGCCGTCTCCAGGTCGTTGACCGGGAGGGTGAGCTGACCGTCGCCGAACCAGCCGGTGTGCCAGGTGCCGGAGTCCTGCAGCGTCGCGAGGTCGCCGGAGAAGTCCTCGTCGAGCTCCAGCTGCCAGGAGACCCCCTCCGGGCCGCCCGCGGGGACGGGGTCGGGCACCCCGTCGGCGCCAGGGGTGTCCCCGCCCCGGCTGGTCAGCAGGGCCACCAGCAGCGCGAGGCAGGCCAGCAGCGCCCCGCCGACGGCGAGTCGGCGTGGCGCACGGCGCCGCGCCGGAGAGGTCACGGCAGAAGGGGGCGTGCTCCCGCTGGACGGTCCCCCGGACTCGGTCGAGCGGGTCGGTGTGGCCGTGAGGACCTCTCTCCGTGCAGGGGGACGTCGCCTCCGTGAAGACGGCGGGTGGCCTTTGTCCTACCACCGGGCAGGGGTACGGCGTAAGGCCCGGTGCCACGAAAGGCGGACTCTGCCGGACTTCGCAGGACCGCAACCGGCCCATCCGGCCCCGACCTGTGATCAAATCCCACCGCATGAGCGACCCGACATCCCTGCGACCCCGGTGCGGCACGGCACCGACCCTCCCGTGAGCACCGCGCTGCCCGCCCGGGAGGCCGTGGCAGCACCCGCGCAGCGGACCGTCGCGGTCGACGGCCCTCTCGTGCTGGGGGCTCTGGTCACCAGCGCGGCCGCGCTCGCCGTCCTCGCGGGCACGCCGTCGGCCGACACCGCGGCCGGGGACGCCGTCCGGGCGCTCGTCCTGCTCGCGTTCTGGCTGGTCGCCCCCGGCGCGGTGGTCGTGACCCGGCTGCGCCTGCCGGGCCTCACGAGGGTCGCGACGACCCCGCTGGTCGGTCTGGCCCTGCTGACCCTCACGGCCACGGTGGGCACCTGGACGGGTCTGTGGGTGCCGCGGGCCAGCGCTGCGCTCGTGGCCGTCGCGACGCTGGCCGCTGCGGCCCTCTCCCTGTGGCGGGGCCACGTCCGGCTCCCCGTCGGGGCGCCGCGCCGCCCCCGGCCGGCCGCCGGGCTGCTCGTGCTGGCCCTGCTCGTGGGCGTCGGGCTGTGGGCGGCCTCCCTGCCGGCCGTCCGTGCGGCCCGGCCGTCGGTGTACGGGCTCCTGGTGGCCGGGCCGTGGACCCTCCCGGCTGCCTTCCTGGTCGTGGCCGGCGTGCTGCTCCTCGCGCTGCGCGGTCGCTCCCCGTACGTCGCGGCAGCGGCCGTGCTCGGCCTCGTGCTGGTGCTCCGGACCACGGCGTCCGCGGGCTCCCCGGTGCCGATCGCGTCCTGGACGTACAAGCACCTGGGCGTGGTGCGGGCACTGCAGGACACCCACCAGGTGGCCGGCGGCACGGACATCTACATGAACTGGCCGGGGATGTTCGCGGCCGGCGCCTGGTTCAGCGACGCCAGCGGGGTCGAGGTCGTGGACCTCGCCCGGTGGACGGCGCCGGTCGTGCACCTCCTCCTCGCCCTGGGGACCGCCGCGCTGGCACGGGCCCTGGGCGCCCGGACCGCGGGCTGCACGGCGGCCGCCGGCCTCGTCGTCGTCGTCAACTGGGTGGGCCAGGACTACTTCGCCCCCCAGGCGCTGGCGATGTGCCTGGCGACCGGGGTCGTGGTCCTGCTCGTCGGGTCCTCGGCGAGCCGCGCGTCCGCCGTCCTGGCGCTCGCGCTGTTCCCGGCGATCGTCGTGACCCACCAGCTGACCCCCTTCTGGTTGCTCGCGCTGGCCGTCCTCCTGGTGGTCCTCCGGCGGGCTCCGTGGTGGCTGGCGGCCGGGATGGCCCTCGTGGTCGGGGCCTACCTGCTGACCCGGCTGGACCTCGCCACGGCCTACGGCCTGTTCGACGGCTTCGACCCCCTCGCCAACGCCCAGAGCGGCGCCGGGACGCTGCCCGCCCCGGGACAGCAGGTGGGCGGGGTCTTCGCCAAGGCCGGCTCGCTGCTGATGTGGGGCTCCACCCTGGCGGTCCTGGCGCACCGGGCCTCGCGGCTCGGGTGGAGGCGGGGATGGCGCAGCCCCGACGTCCTGGTGCCGGGCGTCGTCGCCTTCTCCCCGTTCCTGCTGCTCGCCGGCCAGAGCTACGGCGGGGAGGCCAACCTGCGGGTCACGCTGTACTCGGCCATCGGCTGCTGCGCGGTGCTCGGCCCGGCGCTCGTGGCGGCGCTGCGGCGGAGCCCGGCGTCCGCCCTGGCCGCCGCGGCGTGGACCACCCTCGTGCTGGTGGCCACCGCCCAGGCCTCGTTCCAGATGTGGTCGCTGACCCTGATCCGCCCGGAGGACGTCGCCGCGGCGCAGGAGCTCGTGCAGGAGCACCCGGAGGCGTCGGTCGTCCCGCTGATCAACGTCTGGCCCGGACGCACCTCCGTGGACTACGAGCGCTACATCGGGCCGTTCACCAGGCTCGAGCCCGGCCTGGACGAGATCCTGCGCGACGACGGCGGGATCGACCCCACCGCATCCATCCCGCTCGACCCGGCCGACGTCGCGCGGGTGGCGCACGACCTCCCCGGCGAGGCGACGTACGTGGTCGCCACCGGGAGCATGCGCGGCTACGACGCCTACTACGCGACCTACGCCCCCGGCACCTACCAGGAGACCCTCCAGCAGCTCACCCGGAGCCCGGACTGGGAGGTCGTGCGGCACTCCGGCGACCTGTGGGTGCTCCGGTACCTCGGCCCCGCCGCGCCCGCCGCATGAGCCGGCACCGCGCCCGGCGTCCCCTGCCGCAGCCCGTTCCACGCCCCACGGAGGAGAACAGTTGCTGACCACGCACCCGGTGGAGTCCGTGTCCCCCACGGACGACGGGTACCGGGCGTCGGTGCCCGCCCTGCGCTCCGAGTGGCGTGCGGCGTTCCTGGCCGACCCGCACGCCCAGGCCTTCCACTCCCCCGAGTGGGTGGACGCCGTGTGCGCCACCGGGGGCTTCGAGGACGCCTCCCGGTTGTACGAGACCCGCGACGGGCGGCTGCTCGTGCTGCCCATGGTCCGCCGCAGGCACCTCGGCGGCGTGCTCTCCTCCCAGGCGTCGATGCCGCCCGACTGGGGCATCGGGGGCGTGCTCTCGCGCGATCCGGTCCGCCCGGAGGACCTCTCGGCGATCTGCGCGGACCTGGCGCGGCAGCGCGGCGTCCTGCGGACCTTCATCCGGCCGAGCGCCCGCACCGGCCCGCTGTGGGAGCAGGTGGAGGCGCCCGGCCTCAAGGCGACGCCGCGGCTCTGCCACGTCCTCGACCTCGAGGGCGGCTTCGAGACCGTCTGGGGGCAGCGGTACTCGAAGACGGCGCGCCGGTACGTGCGCAAGGCGGAGAAGGCGGGGGTGATCGTCGAGCGGGACGACACCGGGGCCCGCCTGCCCGAGTACTTCCGGCTGGTGGAGGACTCGGTCGAGCGGTGGGCCGGCCAGCAGCACGAGCCGCTGCTGCTGTCCCGCTGGCGGGCCCGGCGCCGTCAGACGGTCGAGAAGATGCAGGCCCTCGCCGCCGCGGTCCCGGGCCGCTTCCGCCTCTACCTGGCGATCTGGGAGGGGCAGCCCGTCGCGGGCAGCGTCGTCTACCGGGCGACCGGCACCCGGGCCACGAGCGGCGCCATGATCAAGGACCTGGCCGGGCCCGTGGCGGCCAACTACCTGCTGGAGAGCACGGCCATCGAGGACGCGTGCGCCGCGGGCAGCACCCACTACGACCTCGGCGAGTCCGGCTCCTCGGGGGGACTGGCCATGTACAAGACCCGCTTCGGGGCGCGGCCCGAGCCGTACCGGTCCCTGGTGATCGAGCGGCTCCCCCTCACCGAGGCCGACCGTGCCCTGCGCACCGCCGTGAAGCGGGTGATCGGCTTCCGGGACGCAACCCCCGATCCGTCGACCTCGTCGGACGGGTGAGGCACGTGCGCGCCGCTGCCCGGCTCCACCCGTCCGGGCCGGGAGCCGCGGCGCTTCCGACCTGCCTGAGCAGCTCCGTGCGCTGCTAGTTTCCGGCGCCATCCCCGCCCCCGCCCCGCGCCGTGGCGGACCCCACGATCCGACACCGAGAGGACGACGACGCATGGTCGCGCAACACCCCGAGACCCCCACGGCGGACGTGGTCATCTGCACCTACACCGACGCCCGCTGGGACCTCCTGGAACGCGCGGTCGCCTCGGTGCAGGTCCAGTCGGTGACGCCCCGGCAGATCCTGATCTGCGTCGACCACAACGACGCGCTGCTCGAGCGCTGCCTGGCCACCTGGGGGCCGGACGCCGCGCCGGAGGGCCCGCCGGTCCAGGTGTTCGCCAACCGGTTCGCCGGCCGCCTCGGCTCGGCCCGCAACACGGCGGTCGAGCGCGTCACCGCCGACGTGGTGGCCTTCCTCGACGACGACGCGGAGGCCGACCCGACCTGGCTCGAGACGCTGCTGCAGGTCTACGTCGAGGACGGCGCGGTCGCCGTGGGCGGGGCTCCGCAGCCCAACCAGGAGGTCCCCCGTCCCGGCTGGTTCCCGCCCGAGTTCGACTGGGTGTTCGGCTGCCACTACGCCGGGCTGCCCGAGGTCCGCCGGCCCGTGCGGCACCTGATCGGCGCCAGCATGTCGGTGCGGGCCGACGCGCTCCGGGCGGTCGGGGGCTTCCACTCCGACAAGCACGACGACATGGACCTCTCCCACCGCATCGCCGCCGCCCACGGGGCCGCGGCCGTCGTCTACGAGCCCAAGGCGCGCATCTACCACTACGTCCACCCCGAGCGGCTGACCTGGGACTACTTCTGGCGGCGCTGCTACTGGATCAACCGCGGCAAGGTCCGGGCCTTCTCCGACATGGGGGACGCCGGCAACATCCGCGCCGAGCTCGAGTTCGCCGGGCGCATGGTCGGCAGCGTCGTCCGGAAGCTGCTCCGCGGGCTGCGCGGGGACCGCGACGCGGTCGCCCAGGCGGCGGCGATCGTGGCGGGGCTGGCCTGCGCCGCCGCCGGGCACCTGCGGGGCCGGTACGAGCTGCGCACGGGACGCCTCCCGCAGTCCCTCACCGTCGGGCTCGACCCCGCGTGAGCGTGCTCCCACCCAGCGCAGCGGGCACGACCGCGCGAGCGACGAGCGCCGGCGAGGAGGGCGGATGAGCGGGACCCACCTCGTCGTCGGCTCGGGTGCCTCCGCCGCGATGGTGGCGCTGACCCTGGCGAGCCACCCGGACCAGCACGTCACCGTGCTCGACCTCGGCGGCCGGCTCGAGACCGAGCGGCGCGCGGCGCTGCAGCAGCTCGCCGGCCGCGACGAGGCCTCCTGGGACCCGGTCGCCCTCGGCGCCGTCACGGCCGCCCCGGCACCCCGCGGGACCCGCGGGGTGCCGCAGAAGCGGACCTACGGCTCGGACTACCCGTTCCGCGACCTCGGCCAGACCACGGGCCTGCGCTCCGGGCAGCCCGGCACGAACCTCGACGTGGTGTCCTCCGCCTACGGCGGCTTCACGAACGTCTGGGGCGCGCAGGCGATGCCCTTCTCGCGCAGCACGTTCGACGGCTGGCCGATCGCCTGGCACGAGATGGAGCGGCACTACCGGGCCACGCTCGACGAGGTGTCCCTGGCCGCGGAGGACGACGACCTCGCGGACACCTTCCCGCTGCTCAACCCGCGCAGCCGGCTGCCCCCGCTGGGCCCTCGGGCCGAGGCGGTGCTGCAGCGCTACGACGCCCACCGGGAGCGCGTCCGGGGGCTGGGGCTGACCGTCGGCCGGGCCCGGCTGGCGCTGCGCGCGGACGCCTGCACCCGGTGCGGGCTGTGCATGACCGGCTGCCCCCACGAACTCATCTACAGCGCCGCGCAGACCATGGACCGCGTCCGCCGCCTGCCGAACGTCACCTACCGGGACCGGCTGCTCGTCGAGCGGATCGGCCAGGTCGGCGACCAGGCCGTCGCCCGGTGCCGGGACCTCGCCACCGGGGAGCACGCCGAGTTCCGCGCCGACCGGCTCTTCGTCGGCGCCGGCGCGGTCGGCACGACGCAGCTGGTCCTGGGCTCGTCCGCGGCACCGCCGTCCCGGGTGGAGATGGCCGAGTCCCGGCAGTTCGTCGTGCCGTTCCTGTCCGCCCGGGCGGTCGAGGACCCCCGGCGGCCCGGCGCGCGGGACTTCACCCTCAACCAGTTCAACGTGCTGGTCTCCTTCGACGAGGAGGACCGCGACACCTCGCACGTGCACTGCTACCCGTACAACCCGGCCTACCTCGGCGCCCTCCCCGCCCCGCTCCGGCACCCGGCCGCCTCCCGGGCCGCGACGTCGGTGCTGCGCCGGCTCACGGTCGGCTTCGGCTACCTCCCGTCGTGGGCCTCGCCCCGGATCACGGTCACCGCGCGACGGGGACGGTCCGGCGGTCTCCCGGAACTCGACCTGTCGGCGCCGGACACCCACCGGCCGCCGATGCTCGGCGCGACGCTCCGGCGGCTGATCCGGGCGGCACCGGCACTGGACCTGTGGCCGCTGCCCACCCACGTCCTGCTCAGCGGCGCCGGCAAGAGCTACCACTTCGGCGGCACGTTCCCCCACCGCCGGGAGGGCGCCGCCGCCGACGGGACGAGCACCGACCGGTGGGGGCGGCTGCCCGAGTGGGACCGGGTCCACCTCGTCGACGGGTCGGTGCTGCCCACCATCGCCTCCACCACCTTCACGCTGACCGTGATGGCGAACGCGCACCGCATCGCGACCGAGGTGCTCGCCGGGGCCGGGACCGGTCCGGTGCGCCCCGTGGTGGAGCTGACCACCGAGTGCTCGGGTTGAGAGGAGATCCGCAGATGGGGACGTCCCGCGCAACGGCGCTCGGGGTGACGACGCCGGCGCCACGAGGGGTGTGGCAGGACCTCGTGCCGGCCGCCGCGTCGGCGCTGCCGAGCCAGACCCCGGCGTGGCTGGACGCCGTCTGCGCGCACGGGCCGTGGGAGGACGCCTCGCGGCTGTACGAGACCCGCGACGGGCGCGCCCTCGTCCTGCCGATGGTCCGCCGCAGGGGGCTGCCCCGCCCCCTGGCCGGCGAGCACTCGATGCCCCCGACCTGGGGCACCGGCGGGCTGCTCTCGGCCGCTCCCCTGCGCCCCGAGGACGTGGCCGCGGTCGTCGCCGACCTGCGCACCGGCCGGGCGCTGCGGACCACGGTCCGCCCGGACTTCGAGCAGACGCCCCTGTGGACGGCGGCGGCCCGCGCCGCGGGCGCCGAGGAGCTCCCCGTCGTCCACCACGTGCTCGACCTCGACGGCGACTTCGACCGGGTCTGGGCGCGCTGCGCCAGCTCGGCGCGCCGGGCGGTGCGCAAGGCGGAGAAGGAGGGCGTCACCGTCGAGCCGCACCACGACCGGGCCGCGGTGCTGGACTTCTACCGGCTCTACGAGGGGTGGGTCGAGCACCGGGCGCGCACGCGGGGCGTCCCGCTGCCGGTCGCCCGCAGGATGGGGCGCGCCGAGGAGCCGCTGCCCCGGCTGCTGACGCTCTCCGAGTCGCTCGGGAAGGGGTTCACCGTGTGGCTCGCCCGGCTGGACGGCGTGGTGGTCGCGGCCATGATCACGCTGGTGCAGGGCGAGGTCGCGCTCTCGTGGCGGATCACGAGCAACCGCGAGGTGGCTGACCGGGTGCGCGCCGTGGACCTGCTGCACCGGCACGCGATCGAGTCCGCGACCCTCAGCGGCTGCCGCTACTACAACATGGGCGACTCCGGCGGGGTCGAGTCGCTCATGCGCTACAAGGCCCGCTTCGGCGCGACTCCGAGGGAGTTCGCCGGCTTCCGGTTCGAGCGGCTGCCGGTGGGCGCCGTGACCGGTCCGGCCGCGGCCCTGCGGCACCGGGCGGAGGCGGCCGCGCTCGGGGTGGTGGGCCGGCTCCGTCCGGGGCGGGCCGCCTCCGACGCGTAGGGCGGATCCGACGGACCGTGCCGAGGCCGGCGGTCCGTCGGACCCGCCCCGGGCCCGGCCGTCCTCCGCGGCTGCTCAGGAGGCCGGTCGGGCGCCCTCGGGGGCCAGCGGGTGGCCGCCCGGCGACGCTCCGCCGTCCTCCGCCGGCCCGCGGGGTGCCGGGGGCTCCGGCGCGGTGTGCGCCCGCCGTCCCCGCAGGTAGGTCAGGACCAGCCACCCGCCGCACGACGCGGCCAGCACGGTCCGGATCGCGATCCAGGCCGGCGACTGGTCGACGAAGGCGAAGACGGCCGACACGGCAGTGGTGCCCACGAGCAGGGCCACGACGCGCGGGGGCGTCCGCGGCCAGGCCCGGTAGGGGCGGAACGCGGCGCGCAGGATCACGGCCTCGATCGTGAACGCCACCGCGGTCGCCGCTGCGGCGCCCTCGAGCCCCCAGACGGGCACCAGGAGGAGGTTGAGCCCGAGGTTCGCGCCCGCCCCCACTCCGGCGGCCACCGCGATCGGCCTGGTCCGGCGCTGGACGATGAGCGCCCTGGTGCTGGCGAGCCCGGCGATGTTCGGGACGCCCGAGAGGCTCACCAGGAGGACGACGACCAGCAGGCCCTCCGGGCGGAAGCTCTCGGGCGCCAGGATCCGCAGCGCCAGCGGCGCACCGAGGTTCACCGCGAGCAGGGTCGGCGCGAGCAGCTCGTAGAGGTGGTCGCGCGACTGCCCGAGCAGCCGCCACCGCCGTGCGTCGTCCCGGACCTCCGCGAACCGCGCCGCCCAGGCCTTGGCGGTGTAGGCGAAGACGGTGATCGCCTCGAAGCCGATCGTGTACGCGATCTGGTACCGGCCGGTCTCCGCCGGGCCGAGCAGGCTCTGGATGACCAGGCGGTCACCGGAGTTCATGACGAACATCGACAGCGCGCCCAGCGCGATCGGGAGCCCGAGGGCGAAGCTGCTGCGGATCGTGGACCAGTCGCCGCGGGTGAACCACGCCGGAACCACGAGGAGCAGGCACGCGGCCATCGCGAGCACCCGCCCGGCGGTCGCCCCCCACGAGAAGACCGCCCCGGTCCGGTCCCCGAGCACCAGCAGGAAGGCCAGGCCGGCCACCTGGCTCCCCACGCTGAGCAGGACCGAGACGACGGCGTACGCGCGCAGCCGGTCCCGCGCCAGGAGGAGGGCGAGGGCGAGCTGCAGGAAGGTCGTCGGGACGGTCCAGCAGACGGTGGCCAGGGCCAGCGACCGCGCCGACCCGAACCCCAGCAGGTCGCTCCACAGCCCGACGGTCGAGCCCACCACGACCGTGAGGGCGAGGGCGAGCACCGTGCCGGCCGTGATCAGCATGCGCGGCGCCCGGTCCCCGCCGGTCTCGGCGCGGACCAGGATGAGCGCCTGGTCGACCCCGAAGAGCGCCACCGCCATGAGGACCTGGTGCAGGGCGATGGCGGAGGCGAGCAGGCCGAACTGCTCCGGGCCGAGCAGGTGCGCCAGCACCGGCGAGATGACGACGGCGGTGACCAGCGGCAGCGCGGTCACCGCGACGTACAGCAGCCCGCGGCCGAAGAGCCCGGCCAGGAACGGCGCCGAGTCGTCCTCGGCCGGCGCGGGGGCCGGCTCGTCGGGCCGGACGGGAGCGGGACCCTCGCGCACTACCGGTCACCTCCGGCAGTCGCGCCGACCGCGGCGGTCAGCGCCGGCGCAGCCCCAGCTGCAGCCGACGCGGCCGGCGGAAGCGCCCGCAGCCGCACATCGCGCAGTCCGAGCCCCGGCGGTAGTGCTGGTGGGCCTGCCGGGGGTGTCCGCAGGAGCAGGTCGGTCCGGCGTCCGCCGGCGGGACCGGTGTCGCGGGTACCGGCTGCCCGGTGGACGGCGGGGGCGCTGGGGTGGGTCGCCGATCGGGGTGTGACTCCCGCTGCTGAGACTGCATGCCGACCTCCGCTGCGCCGTCGCCCCGGGAGCCGGTGCCCCTGGGCCTGCACCCCCGACGACGGACGTGCACAGTGTCCTCCGACGTGCCTGTACGCCGGACGGTTCCCGGCGCGCACGACGCCGGCGGACCGAGGAGGGTGCCCGTGCCGAGCGACCGCCTCCCGGTCCGCGCCCTCGTCGTCCGGACGACGTCCTGGCTGGCCGACCGCCCGGTCGTCGCCGCGGCCCTGTGCGTCGCGGGGGCGCTGCTGATCGGCCTGCTCGACGTGGGCCTGGCCGGGCGGGAGCCCCTGCTGGTCACCGCCGTCCTCGACGAGCCCGCTCACCTGCTGACCGCCGGGCTGCTGCTGGCCGCGGTGCTGCCCTGGCGGGCGCGCGCCGTCGCCCCCTGGGCGCTGGCCGGTGCGGTGCTCATCGACCTCGACCACCTCCCCTTCTACCTGTGGGGCGCCCTCACCTCGGAGGACGCCGGCCGTCCGGTGACCCACTCGCTGGCGGCCGCGGCGGCGCTCGCCGCCGCCGCGGCCGTGGCACCGGGCCGCCTGCGGGCCGCCCTGTCCGGGCTCGCCCTCGGCGTCGGCCTGCACCTCGTCCGCGACCTGGCCACCGGTCCCGGCGTGCCGCTGTGGTGGCCGGTCGAGGACGACGGGGTCCTCGTCCCGTACGCCTGGTACGCCCTCGTGCTGGGCATCGCGACCGCCGTCGCCGTCGGCCGCCAGCTGTCCCGCTCCCGGGCGCGCGCCCGGCCGTCGTCGCGGTCCGCATAGGAACCACGCTGTCCCGGCCGCGCGCCACCCGCCCCCGTGCTCCCGCACGCGCTCAGGCGGAGAGCGGGCGCCCGCCCTCGCCGGGCAGGACGGCGTCCGGCACGGACGCCGACCGCGGCGAGGGGACCGTCCGCCGGCGTGCCGGCCGGCCGACGGAGGTGAACCGCTCGACGACCAGGGCCCGCAGCACCCGGGCGCCGTCCCGCCAGGTGTTGAGGTTGCTCTCCCCGTACACCCGGCGGTGCTCGAAGCTCGGGACCTCGACGATCTTCAGCCGGGCCTTGGCGACCCGCGTGTTGATGATCGTCTCGATCTCGAAGCCGTCACCCCACTGCTTGCCGTGGGTGTCCGACGGGCGCGGGTCGAGGTCCAGGTGCGTGAGGCAGTCGGCCCAGAAGGCGTTGTAGCCGTAGCACAGGTCGGTGTACTGCGTGCCGAACAGCACGTTCACCGTCCGGTTCAGCCACCGGTTGCCCCACGAGCGCACCGCGGTGATGTCGCTGCTGCCGCCGCCGGCGGCGAACCGGGTGCCCTTGGCGAAGTCCGCGCCGGCGACCAGGGCGGCGACGAACCGCTCGATCTCCCCCGGGTCGGCCGACCCGTCGGCGTCCAGCATGACGACGACGTCGCCGGTGACCGCGGCGAACCCGCAGGCCATGGCGTTGCCCTTGCCCACCCGGTTCTGCAGCACGATCTTGACGTCCGGGCGCAGCGCCCGGGCCACCTCGATGGTGCCGTCGACGCTGCGGCCGTCGACCACGATGACCTCGTGCAGGTCGGCGGGCAGCCGGCCCATCACGTGCGGCAGGTTCCTCGCCTCGTTGTAGGTGGGGATGACCACGCTGACCCGCGGCGTGCGCGTGGTCCCGCGACGGAACGGCACGACGGCGTCCGGGTCCCGCGAGTCCGACCCCGGCGGGGGGACCTCGAGGGCCACGTTGGGCAGCCGCAGGGGGCGCTCGTCGGCGTCCGGGGTGTCGGGAACGGCGGGGATGACGGCGGAGGACAGGGCTCTCCGCGGGAACCAGTGCGGCCGTCGGGCGGTGGGCGCAGCGGAGCCGCGCAGACCGGCCGAGGCCAGGTCCCAGGGTGCGAGCGACATGGTGGTGCCTCTCTCTCGACCTCTCGGGCTGGGAGCGTGCCGCCGGCTCGCGGTGGCACGGTCGTGCTGGGGGCGCGGGCCCCCGGGGAGCCGGGCGGGCGCGGCGGGACCGGTCCGGTCCGCGGGCGCGCACCCGGGCGGGAGGGTCGGTGAACCGACCGCTCCGGACGGGGCAGGGAGGGGGTGTCGCGACGGCTCAGCCGGGGCGCGATCCCGGGTTGTCCGCGCCGCCCCGGACCTCGCCGTGCGCGCCGCTGCGGACGAGGACGCCGCTGCCGGCCGGCCAGGTGGCGACCTCACCGGTCAGCACCGCGGCGGGCAGCCCGGACGCGCCCGGCGGGCCGCCCGGGGACGACGCCGCCGTGGCTCCGGAGGCCGTGGTGGCGGGACTCACAGGTGCCGGGGCCGCCGGAGGCGGCTCGGGGACCGGGTTGACCGGGACGAGCGGGGGCGTTCCCGCCGGGTCCTCCGCCGGCGCTGCGGCGCCGACGGTCGCGGACCCGACGATCGGCACCGATCCGTGGGAGGCGGCTGCGACGTCGGCGAGGGTCCCCTCCGCCGTCGCGCGGAACTGCCTCGCGGGTGGCGCCCCGGACGCCTCGTCCGCAGGCGGCGGGGTGCCGCCCGGCAGTTCCCCGGCCGGGGCCGGGGACGTCGGCAGGGGGCGCTCCGCCGGGGTCTCGTCCGGCGCCTCCGCCGGGGTCTCGGCCGGGTCGGGCTGCGGGGCGCCGGGGCGGCTGGGCGTGCCGGTGCTGGGCGTGCCGGTGCCGGGCTCGTCGGGCGCCGGGGTCCCGGGCTCGGCCGGCCTGCCGGTGCCGGGCCCGACCGGCCCGGGGGCACCGGGCCCGACCGGCCCGGGGGCACCGGGCCCGGCCGGGGTCTGCGGGTCGGCGCCGGGACCGGTCGGCCCGGACGGCACACCGGAGCCCGTGCCCGGGTCGGCGGGCCGCCCGCCCGGGTCCGGGAAGCCGGGGGCCTGGCCGTCGTGGGGCTGCGTCGTCCCGTCGTCGGCGGGCTGCTCGTCGTCCGGGGACGTGGGCGTGCCGGACGGCGGGGTGCCCGGGGTCGCCGTCCCGCCACCGGACGAGCCGCCCGGCTCGGCACCCGTGGAGCCGCCGTGGTGCCCGGAGTGCCCGGAGCCTGCCGACCCCGGGACCATCGGCGAGGGCGTCTGCGGCCGCGGGGATGCCGGCGCGGAGGGCTGCGGGGCCGTCGGCTCCGGCTCCGGGGTCACGGGGGACGGGGTGGCCGGCTCGGGCTCCGGGGTCGGGTGGTGCCCGGTCGCCGGCTCGGGCTCTGGGGTCACGGAGGACGGGGTGGCCGGCTCGGGCTCGGGGGTCACCGGGGTGGCCGGCTCCGGCTCGGGGGTCACCGGGGTGGCCGGCTCCGGCACCGGGGTCACCGACGACGGGATCGCCGGCGCGGGCGAGGTCACCACCGGCTCGGCGGGGGTCGTCGTCCCGGTCGAGCCGCCGGCCGGCGCGGGGACGGAACCCCCACCGGCGACCGGAGTCGGGGAGGTCGCGACGACGGACGTGGGCGCCGCCGGGACAGCGGGTGCCGGGGTCGTCGTCCCACCCGCTGGAGCCGCCTGGGTGTCACTCCCGGTGACAGCGGGCGCGGTCGGCGCCGCCTCGGTCACTGCGGCGACCGGGTCGAGTTCCGGCGCGACTGGAGCGTCCCCGTCCGCGCGCGCGGGTGGGGACAGGACGGTCAGCAGGAGCCACAGGCCGGACAGCAGCAGGGCGGCCAGCAGGGCGCGGTGGATCCAGGTGGCCGGGCGGTCCGCGTGCGGACGCAGACCGGCGGCACCGGTCAGCCCCCCGCGACCCCCGTTGACCAGCACGACCAGCCCCTCGGCCACACCCGCGCGGTCGGCGGTGTGACAGGGCACGGGCATGGGACCCGTGCACGAGGGAGCACTGTTCGACGGAACGTGTGCACAGGTCAACCGGTTGCTGAACGGCAGATGATCGACTCGGCGGGGTCTCACTGTGTGTCACAGTCCACAAGAGCACCGCAGCGAAACGCGCCCGGACCGGTATCCCAGGTCGGGCCCGTTGTCCAGAGGCCTTGGTCCCCCGCCGTTCCTCCGGTGCTGGCCGAGCCGGTCGGGACCACGCGAACGGTCAGCGGCTGCCGAACGCGCCGGCGCCCTGGGACCACGTCCGATCCGCCGAACGGACTCGTGCACCGTGGCGACCACGCTGTCCGCCACTGCGACCGGCCGCACCGTCTGGGCACGGCGAGCGGCCGCACCCGGGGCGCTGCCTCGGGCCCGGAGTGAGCTCAGGAGGAGGTCTCCAGGGCGGCGTCGAGGGCGGCCGGGAGGGCGGTGAGGAAGGCGTCGATCTGGGCGTCGGTGAGCACCAGGGACGGCGCCAGGCGCAGCACGCCGGGAACGACGGCGTTGGCCAGGAACCCGGCCCGCCGCAGCGCGGCCTCCAGCGCGCCGGCGACGTCGGCGGTGAGCACCACGCCCAGCAGCGCGCCCCGCCCGCGCACCCCGGCCACGGCGGGGTGCGCCAGGGCCTCGATGCCGGCGGTGAACCGGTGCTCCAGCTCCTTGGCCCGCTCCAGCA
>DATIMX010000335.1:0-4451 GCA_035474935.1 Geodermatophilus sp.
GGCCGTCCTCGAGCTCCACGCCGGCGCGCAGCCGGCGGGCCAGGTCGCGCGGGATCGAGCCCGACACCTGCGCCAGGTAGGTCTTGCGCACCTCGTAGGAGGGGTGCGCCAGCCGGTGGGCCAGCTCGCCGTCGTTGGTGACCAGCAGCAGGCCCTCGGTGTCCTGGTCCAGCCGGCCCACGTGCACCAGACCGGGCGCGAGGTCGCCGACCATGTCGCCGATGGTCGGGCGGTTGCGGTCGTCGCTCATCGCCGTGATGACGCCGGCGGGCTTGTTCAGCGCGTAGGTGACCCGGTCGTCGCGCAGCTCGATGCGGACGCCGTCGACGGCGATCTTGTCCCGCTCCGGGTCGACCCGCATGCCCTGCACCGTGACCGTCCTGCCGTTCACGCTGATCCGGCCCTGGTCGACCATGTTCTCCACGACCCGGCGGGAGCCGACCCCGGCGCGGGCGAGGACCTTCTGCAGCCGCTCCCCCTCCGCCGCGGCGTCGTTGCGGGCGGGGCCGCGGTCACCGGGGTGGACCGGGGCGAGCTCCATGTCCTCCGCCCACCCCTCGCCGGGGCCGGGGGTGGTGTCGTCGTGCGGGGCGGTGTCCATCCGGTCCAGTCTCCCACCCGGCGTCCCGCCGTCCCCCGGACGGGCGGACGTCCCCCCACGGAGCCGCTGCCGGCGGTGCGGGAGGCCTGAGCCCGACTCTCGCGCATTGCCGGCGTCCCTCGCGGATCGCCGGCGCTGTCCGGCCCCTCTGCAGGGTCCCGCCGCGAGCCTGCGAGTGGCGGGGGGCAGAGGGGTCCTCTTTCAGGCGTCGGGGTGCTCGTCCAGCACGGTCGACGTCTCGGGCAGCAGCGGCCCCAGCTCGGGCAGCTCGTCGAGGCTCTCCAGTCCCAGCCGCTCGAGGAACAGCGGAGTGGTCGCGTACAGCCCGCCGCCGCTGTCGGGGTCGGTGCCCACCTCGGAGACCAGGCCGCGGGAGATCAGCGTGCGCATGACGCCGTCCACACCGACGCCGCGGATCGCCGACACCCGCGCGCGGGTCACCGGCTGGCGGTAGGCGATGACGGCGAGGGTCTCCAGCGCCGCCTGGGTGAGCCGGCTGCGCTGCCCGTCGACGAGGTAGCGCTCGACGACGCCGGCGTGCTCCTCGCGGGTGTAGAGCCGCCAGCCCTCCCCCACCCGGCGCAGCGTGATGCCGGCGCCGCGGCGGTCGTAGTCCTCGGCGAGCTCGACCAGGAGGGTCCGCGCCCGCGGCACGGGGCAGCGCAGCGCGCCGGCCAGCGTGACCTCGTCGACCGGGGTGTCGACGACGAACAGCAGCGCCTCCAGCCCACCGCGCAGCGCGGCCGGGTCGAGGTCGGGCTCCGGCTCGTCCTCGGGCTCCGGTTCGGGTCCGGGTTCCGGCTCGCGCGGCGGGACGGCGGCGACGGGCGGGGCCAGGGGCGCGGGCTCCTCGACCGCGGCGGGCTCGGCCACGGGCGCCGGCCGCTCGGCGACCCGGGCGGCCAGCTCCGCGGCGACGGCGTCCCAGGTGGCGGGGTCGGCGCCGTCGCGCTGCTCGGCCTCCTCGCGGGTGGCGGCCAGCTCGGCGGCCAGCGCGTCCCAGGAGATGGGCGGCCGCTCGTCACTCATGCGTACTCCCCGTCGTCGGGGAGCTCGGGCCCGGCGTCCGCGCCGCCGATCCAGCGCACGTGCAGCTCACCGAGCGGGGTGAGCTGCTCGAACACCACCCGCTGCTGGCGGTAGAGCTCCAGCAGGGCGAGGAACCGGGCCACCACCTCGAGGGTGTGCTCGCAGTCGGCGGTCAGCGCCCGGAAGCTCGCCGTCCCGGCCTCGAACAGCTGGTTGCGCACGAGCAGGAGCTGCTCGGAGACGCTCACCGGAGGCGCGTGCAGGTGCGAGATCCCGACCGTCGGCGGCACCTTCGGGGTCAGCGCCTTCGTCGCCAGGGCGGCGAACTGCTCGGGGGTGACGCCGAGCAGCACCTCGGGCAGCAGGTCGGCGAAGCGGGGTTCCAGCGCGACGTCGCGGGGGAACCGGCGGACGGCGTCGGCCTCGCGCTCGCGCAGGAAGGCGGCGGCCTGCTTGTAGGCGCGGTACTGCAGCAGCCGGGCGAAGAGCAGGTCGCGGGCCTCGAGCAGCTCGAGGTCCTCGTCGTCCTCGACCTCCGCGGCCGGCAGCAGCCGGGCGGCCTTGAGGTCGAGCAGGGTGGCGGCGACGACGAGGAACTCGCTGGCCTGGTCGAGGTCGAGCTCGTCGCCGAGCGCGTTGAGGTGGGCGATGAACTCGTCGGTCACCTGCGACAGCGCGATCTCGGTGATGTCGAGCTTGTGCTTGCCGATCAGCTGCAGCAGCAGGTCGAACGGGCCCTCGAAGTTCGTCAGCCGAACGGTGAACCGCCCGCTGCCGACCTCCGGCGCACTCGTCGCTGTCACACCCTCAGCTTAGGAGCGGTCACCGACAGTGCCGGTTCCCGCGGTGCGGAGTGATCGCGCTACTTCTTCAGGCGCTGGACCAGGACCGAGTCCTCGCCGCGCTCGGCGAGGTCGGCGAGCAGCACGCTGATCGCCTCGCGGACGATCCGACCCCGGTCGGCGGCCACCCCGTGCTGGCCGCGCAACGTCAGCCGGGCGCTCTCCAGCGCCAGCAACTCCTCGGCGGAGATGTAGACGGTGATCTTCTCGTCGTGCTTGACGCGCTCGCTGCGCTGCGCCTTGCCACGGGTGGCCCGGACCGGCGTCACGGCCGGCGCGGGCTGGCGGAAGGACGCCAGCGGGTCGGCGTCGTCGGCACCGCCGGGGACCAGGGTCAGCGGCGCGGCCGGTGCGGCCGGGTCCTCGCCCCGGCGGGCGGCCCCGCCGCGCAGCGCCGGCGAGCTCACCGTGGCGCTGATGCTGGGCAGCTCGGTGACCTCCGGCGCCGGGGCGGCGTCGGTGCGGCGGAACAGCTCCGCCGCGCCCGGCAGGGTCGGACGGCGGGTCACGCCGCCACCTCGCCGGCGCTCGGCGTCTGCGTGCCCCGGGGTGCTGTGCCGCTGTGTGATCTCGCGAGCTCGATCACAGTGCGAGGACCTCCTTGGCCAGGTCGCGGTAGGCCGACGCGCCCGAGGACGTGGGCGCCCAGGTGGTGATCGGCTGGCCGGCGACCGTGGTCTCCGGGAAGCGCACGGTCCGCTGGATGACCGTCTGGAACACGGTGTCGCCGAAGGCCTCGACCACGCGGCTGAACACCTCGCGGCAGTGCACGGTGCGCGCGTCGTACATCGTGGCGAGGATCCCGGAGATCTCCAGCTCGGGGTTGAGCCGCTCCTTGACCTTCTCGATGGTGTCGACGAGCAGGGCCACGCCGCGCAGCGAGAAGAACTCGCACTCCAGCGGGATGACCACGCCCTGCGCGGCGGTCAGCGCGTTGACCGTCAGCAGGCCCAGCGAGGGCTGGCAGTCGATGAGGATGTAGTCGTACTCGTCGCGGACGTCGGCCAGCACCCGCAGCAGCGTCTGCTCACGCGCCACCTCGCTGACCAGCTGCACCTCGGCGGCCGACAGGTCGATGTTGCTGGGCACCAGGTCCAGGCCGGGGATGTCGGTGGACACCCGCACGTCCTTGAGCGAGGTGCGCCGCTCCATGAGGGCGTTGTAGATCGTCCGGTCGAGGTTCTGCGCCGGGACGCCGAGGCCCACCGACAGCGCCCCCTGCGGGTCGAGGTCGATGAGCAGCACCTTGCGGCCGTACTCGACCAGCGCGGCACCCAGGTTGATGGTCGACGTCGTCTTGCCGACGCCGCCCTTCTGGTTGCACATCGCGATGATCCGCGCGGGGCCGTGCTGCGTCAGGGGCTTGGGGTCCGGCAGCCGGCGCATGCGCGCGCGGGCCGGGTCCAGCCGCGGGGCGGCGGCACCCATCTCGGGCTCGGGGTCGGTCGGGAGCGCGAAGGCCTGGCCGGCCGCGTCCCCTCGGATCGCCATCGCTGTCGTGTCCTCCACCTCGTGCCCGTTCCGGCTCTCGCCGGGTGCGGTCAGCCGTTCTGCCGCGCGGGATGCACCGACGGTAAGGAGGTCGCCACGTTCCACCGAGGAGGCACGCCGCATGTCGTGTCGACTTGGCGACCCGTGCCAACACATCCGTCACATCCGGCCGAAACCGCTGGCAGAAGACGCCGAGAACCTCCCCGGGCGTCTGTCAGGTGAGCGCCCGGGGGTGGCTGCTGGCGTACACCTCGCGCAGCCGGTCGACGGTCACCAGTGTGTAGACCTGGGTCGTGGTCACCGAGGCGTGGCCGAGCAGCTCCTGGACGACGCGGACGTCGGCGCCGCCGTCGAGCAGGTGGGTGGCGAAGGAGTGCCGCAGCGTGTGCGGCGACACCTCCGCCTTCAGCCCGGCCCGCTCCGCCGCCGTCCGCAGGATGGCCCAGGCGCTCTGCCGCGACAGCGAGCCGCCGCGGGCGTTGAGGAAC